>DATLIF010000418.1:0-18696 GCA_035539575.1 Fimbriiglobus sp.
CCGGCGGAGATGTTCACGGCGGCCAACTCGCCCCGGGCGATCCACGCCAGGACGGCGTCGGTCTTCGCCAGCCGGAGTTGGTCGGCGATGGCGCGGGGGGTGAGGTAGGAGTCAGCCACGACTCGCCCCCCGCGCCTCTCACAGAGGACCTGCACCGAGCGGGCGGTCGGTTGGCAGAGGCTACTCATGGAGATCGCCCCCCGGCGGCCGGCGGGCGACCAGTGCGAGGCGAAGGGCCGCCATCAGCACCCGGCGCTGTCGATCCAACTCGGTGATCATCAGGCGGATCGCGTCCGGGTCCAGTCGGCGGACCTGCTCGACGGTCGTTAGCGGGTCTGGGGGTGCAGTCGTCACGGCGAGTCCTCGACCTGAGTGGTCAAGGACATCTTTCGCCGGCCACTGCAAGAGGTGCAGGGCTGCTGGGAACCGGCTAGGAACCCATGGTTATCGTCCGGGTGCTGGCCTTACCCGGACGTAATACCCGTCCCTCTCCTTAGGGAATCGGACCGTTCCGGGGAATGACCTATTGATCTTCTTCATGAGCTTCGGCGCCTGTCCGTCATACCCGCTTTCCGTCTCGATCTCGCTCGTGAGCAGGGCTTGGTCCCTCTTGGCGAACACGGCCAGCACATTGGCGACAGCCACTGAGACGCGGATCGGCCTCACCCCGTCCATCGAGTATGAATTGCCGCCGTGGTCATATATCGTCGGCGGCTCCGCCGACCGACGGGCTGCGACACCGGCCCGCGCCTCCCACTTCTTGCGCCGGTAGAGGTGTTGGAGTTGGTACTCGGCCATGGCACGCGTAATCATGCCGGTCGAGACACTGATTTGGAGGCCGAAGATGACCTGCACGAATTCGGGGTCGGTACGTACTAGTCGGTCCAGTTCCTGGTCGAGGTCGTCGGCGTCGTCGGACATGATGGCGTCTCGTGGTGTGGCCCCGGCGGGCGGGCGGTCGAGACGCTGACCGCTTCGCCCCCGGTGCCGGTGCGGGGATCAGCCGCACGACGACATTCTACCCCGGTGTTCAACCGTCCAGAAGCCAGGTCCGGACGTGGTCGGTGACCTTGAGCAGCCGCTCGTCGGCGACCCGCTCGCGGTACTGCCCGGCCATCGAGTCGTCCACGTGCCCCATGATGAGCCCGCAGGCGACCGGGTCGAGGGTTTGGTCGGCGACCGTCCGGAACGTGTGCCGCAGCGCGTAGAACCCGGTGATGGCAATGCCCAGCCCCCGGGCGAGGGTGGCGAAGTCCTGCCCGACCCGGTCCACCCGGCACCCGGGGTTCTCGCCCTTCGACTCCAGAACCCTTACCCACGGCCGGCCCGACCGACTCAGGAAGACGAGCCGGTCATACTCAGGGCGGGCTGCGACCGGCCGCACGGACTCGACCGCCTCCAGGGCCGCGGCCGTCTCCGGCCAGAGGGGGCACAGCCGCGGGGTGCCGGTCTTGGGCCGGCGGAAGTCGAGCCACCCGGGGCGGGCGGCCAGGACCTGGCGGGTGAGCTGGGCGCAGTCGGTCTGCCCGAACCCGCAGTTGACCCCGAGCAGGATCATGGCCCGCATCTGCGGACCGGCCGCGTCGATGAGCCGGCGGAGGTCGGCCGCCGCGAACAGGCGGGACCCCCGGTCGGCCCGGGCCAGGCGGACGGCCCGCTTCGACGGGCGGTCGAACGACTGGCCGTAGCGAACTGGCGCCTCCAGCAGACCGGAGTCGAACCCGTACTTGAAGACCGTCTTGGCCCGCTGGATGTAGTTCCCGAGCGACACCGGCCCGAACCGCTCAGCCGCCGCGGCCCGCAGCCGGCCGAAGTCCTCGGGCCGCAGTTCGGCGACGGCCCGGTCCCGGCCGAACGCGCCGACCAGTACCTCGCAGGTGGCGTGGTAGTCGGACCACATGCGCGGGGTCAGGTCGCCGGCCCGGAGCTGGTCGCGCTTGGCGGTCAGGAAGTGGTTCGCCAGGTCTGCCACGGTGCGCCCGCCGTCCCGCGACCGCGGCGTCCGCCCGGCCAGGATGTCCGCCCACTCGGCCCGGAACCGCTCCAACGCCGCGGCCCGGTCCTTCCCGAAGTAGTAGGTGCGGCCCCTGAATTTCTTGCAGAACTGCCCCGTCGGGTGTAACGTCAGTGGGAACCGCCCGGCCCCTTTCCGTGACCGCATCGCTCGTGCCCTCCGGACCCGCCTCTCGGGTGTAGTTTGGGTGTAGTCGATTGTAGGGGGTGGCGGGCCTAAACGTGGAACCCCTTGTGTGATAAGGGGTTGGTCGGACTGGAGTCCGGCAGGCTCCACGGTTAGCTAAACAGTAGAGTCTGCCGCGCCCCGCAGGAGCCGTGGCCATGATCCGCCTGGATGCCGACCGGTCTGTGTCGTTCTGCGACGGGAGCACTCGCCGTGACTTCCTCCATGCCGGGGCACTCGCCCCGCTCGGGCTGACGCTGCCGAAGTATCTCTCCGCCAGGGCAGTCGGCGGGCAGGACGGCGAAGTCAATTGCATCCTGTTGATGCTCGTCGGCGCGCCGAGCCAGATCGACACGTTTGACCCGAAGCCGAACTCCCCTGCCGAGGTCCGCGGACCGTTCAACCCGATCCCGACCGCCGTTCCGGGCACACAGTTATCCGAGATCCTGCCGAAGACGGCGAAGCTGGCGGGCAAGTTCTCGCTGATCCGGTCGATGTACCACACGGCGACAGCGGTCCACGACACCGGCTACCAGTTGATGCAATCGGGGCGGCTATTCAGCGGCGGCGTCGAACACCCGAACATGGGCTGCGTCCTCGGCTACCTCAAGGGCGGCCGGGGCGAACTGCCTGCTCACGTCATGGTGCCCAAACCGATCGGCCGCACCGGCGGTAACCTGCCGCATGGCGAGTCGGCCGGCTACCTCGGCAAGCGGTACGACCCGCTCATACTCAACGCCGACCCGTCGGCCCCGAACTTCAAAGTCCCGGACCTGCTGCCTCCGGACTACATCACCGGCGTGCGGGCCGAGCGCCGCCAGCGGCTCCGCGACGCGGTGGACGGCGGCGCCGCCGCGTTCGAGTCCCACCCCGCGGCGAAGCAGATGGACGACACGTTCCAGCTCGCCTACAAACTGATGTCTTCGCCGAAGGCACGGGAAGCGTTCGACCTCCAGAAAGAGCCCGCGAAGCTCCGCGACCGGTACGGCCGTACTCGGTTCGGCCAGTCGTGCCTGATGGCCCGGCGACTGGTCGAGGCCGGGGTCCGGTTCGTCACCGTGAACATGTTCGAGACGGTCTTCGACGAGCTGACCTGGGACATCCACGGGTCGAAACCGTTCACAGACATAAACGAAATGGCGAAGGTCATCGCCCCGAACTTCGACCAGGGGTACAGCGCGCTGCTCGATGATCTCTCCGACCGCGGGCTGCTGTCGAACACGATCGTGATGGCGACGGGCGAGTTCGGCCGCACGCCGAAGATCAACCCGGCCGGCGGCCGCGACCACCACCCCGGTGTCTGGAGCATGCTCATCGGCGGCGGTCCGATCCAGGGCGGTCGCGTCATCGGCGAGTCCGACGAACTGGGCTACGCGCCAAAGACCCGTCCGGTGACGCCCGCCGAGGTCGCCGCCACGGTCTACAGGGGGCTCGGCCTCGACCCACACAAGGAACTGCCAGGGCCGCAGAACCGGCCGCTGCCACTGGTGGACTACTCGGTCAAGCCGATCAACGAGCTGTTCTGATCGGCTTACGGGTCGGGTGGGTCAAGCCCGGATTTGCGGGCGCCGACCCACCATCTCCCCCGGTGGGTCGGCGCTCGAAGACTCGCTTGACCACCCTACAACACATAATCGGAGTCGCCGCATGGCCCGCGAGCGAGACGACGACTACGAGCGACCGCGACGCCGCCGGGACGAGGAAGAGTACTACGAGGAGGACGACCGACCACGCAGGCGGCGCCCACGGGACGAGGGGGACGCGACCGGCGGACTGATCCCTTACAAGAACGGCAAGGCGCTCGCGGCTTACTACACCGGAGTGTTCAGCCTGATCCCCTGTCTCGGTGCGATCCTCGGTCCAATTGCAGTGGTTCTCGGGATCATGGGTCTGAACTACGCCAAGAAACATCCCAAGGCGAGCGGCAAGGCGCACGCAATCGTCGGGATCGTGCTCGGCGGCCTGACCGCCCTCGGCAACATCGGCGCGGTGATCGCACTCGTGGTCGGCACCGCCTTGAGCTAGTGACCACCCGCCTCCCAGCAGGTTCCTCGTCATGTCCCGCGGACTGTTCACCCTGCTGCTCGCACTTCCCTGGAGCGGCGCCGCCGCGGCCGACGACCTGGCGGTACATCCCGCCGGGGTGATGCTGACCGGCTCACGAGCGACCCAACAGCTCCTCGTCGTGACGGAGTCGGGCGGCCGGGCGGTGGCCGATCGGACCGCGGACGCCCGGTTCCGTTCCGCGGACCCGAAGGTGGCCACGGTCGATGAGTCCGGCGTGGTCCACCCCGTCGGCGACGGCGAGACGGTCGTCACCGCGACCGTGGACGGCCGCTCTGCCGCGTCCAGGGTGCGGGTGAGCGCAGCCGGGAAGGCTTCGCCGCCAAGCTTCCGACACCACGTCGAGCCGATCCTGACCCGCACCGGTTGCAACTCCGGTGCGTGTCACGGCGCTCTGGCTGGCAAGGGCGGGTTCAAACTGTCGCTTCGCGGCTATGATCCAGACGCCGACCATTTCGCCCTCACCCGGCAGGCCCAGGCCCGCCGCGTGGACGGACAGAAGCCGGAGGAGAGCCTGTTCCTCCGCAAGGCCACCCGCGCCATGACTCACGGCGGCGGCACCCGGTTCGACGCGGAGTCCGACCACTACAAGCTCCTCCGGGACTGGGTTTCCGCCGGTGCCCCTGGCGTGAACGACGCCGACCCGACACTGGCCCGCATCGAGGTGTACCCGAAGGCCGCTCTACTCAAGCCGAAGGACATGCTCCGTGTGCTGGTGCGTGCGGTCTACTCCGACGGGACGGTGGCCGACGTGTCGCGACTGGCCAAGTACCTCTCCAGCGAGGAGCAGGTAGCCACCGTGGACGAGGAGGGAACGATCACCATCGCCGGGTCGGGCGAGGCGGGCGTTGCCGTCCTGTTCGGCACGCGCGTGGCAACGCTGACCGTCACCTCGCCGTACCCGAACACCGTCGCCGATGCCACGTTCGCCAGGGCCCGGGCCGCGAATTTCATTGACGAACTGGTGTTGAAGAAGCTGCAACTCCTGCTGCTGGAGCCGTCTCCAGACTGTACCGACCCCGAGTTCGTCCGCCGGGTTTACCTCGACACCTGTGGCATCCTGCCGACGCCCGAGGAAGTCACCGCGTTCCATGCCGACAAGTCAGCGGACCGGCGTGCGGAGCTGATTGATAAGCTGCTGGACCGGCCGGAATACGTGGATTACTGGGCGCACAAGTGGTCGGACCTGCTGTTGGTTTCCAGCCGCAAACTGCCCGCACCGGCGATGTGGGCGTTCTACCGCACCGTCCGCCGCGGCGTCGCCGACAACATGCCGTGGGACCGGTTCACACGCGAGGTACTCACTGCGTCCGGCGGCACGCTGGCCCAAGGCGGCGGCAACTACTTTGTACTACACAAGGATGTGACCGACCTGGTCGAATCGACCGCGGTCACGTTCCTCGGCACGTCCATCACCTGTGCGCGCTGCCACAACCACCCACTGGAGAAGTGGACCCAGGACCAGTACTGGGCGCTGGCGAACCTGTTCAGCCGGGTGGGACTGAAGGACGGGCCGCGCGGCGAGGTAATCGTCTCCCCGCTGCCCGACGGCGAGATCCTGCACCCGCGTACGGGGACGCCGATGCCGCCGACCCCGCTCGACGGCAAGCCGCTGCCGTTCGACTCGCCCACAGACCGCCGCGAGTACTTCGCCGACTGGCTCACCGCGCCGGACAACCCGTACTTCGCCCGGGCGGTGGTCAACCGCGTCTGGAAGAACTACCTCGGCCGTGGACTAGTAGAGGCAGAGGACGACTTGCGCGAGACGAACCCGCCGACCAACCCCGAGTTGCTCGACGCGCTCGCAAAGGACTTCATCAACCACAAGTACGACGTGAAGCACCTGGTCCGCACGATCCTGAACTCCGCCACCTACCAGCGGTCGTCGCGGCCATTGCCGACCAACCTGGCCGACGACAGGTTCTATTCGCGGTATCTCGTCCGCCGATTGCCCGCCGAGGTGATCCTCGACGCCTATTCGGACGTGACCGGCGTGCCGACGACGTTCGGCCAGGTGAACATCGGGCCGACCGGCGGCGTCGCCAAGGCGAGCTACCCGGCCGGTACACGGGCCATGCAGTTGCCGGACTCACTGCTCGTCTCGCCGTTCCTGGACGCCTTCGGCCGCGCCGTTCGGGAGCAGACCTGTTCGTGCGAGAAGTCGGTGGACGCCAACATTGGTCAGGCATTGCACCTGAACAACGGCAAGACCCTCAACGACAAGCTCCGCGATCCGAAGTCCCGGCTGTCTCAGTGGCTGACCGACAAGGCGCCGGACGCAGTGATCGTGGATCACGTGTTCCGGTTCGGCTTATCCCGGCCACCGACCGACGAGGAGAAACAGCGGTTCCTGGCCGTACTCGCCGAGGCGAGTCGGGAGGGGTCGCAGGGACGGCGTGAGGCGCTGGAAGATGTGTTCTGGGCAGTGCTGGCCGGTAAGGAGTTCCTGTTCAACCACTGAGCCTCCATCACGATGAACCGCACCTCTCTCCTCGTTGCACTAGCCCTCTCCGCACCGGCGACCGCGGACCCGCCGCCCGTCACCGCGCTGGCGTATCGGCCGGACGGCCAACTTCTCGCCGTTGGCACACGCGGGGTCGTTCATCTGATCGATCCGGCCAAGGGGGAAGTCGTCGCGGACCTACCCGGGCAGACCGGCCGGGTGACGGCGGCGGCGTTCTCCCGATCGGGGCTGCTGGCCGTCGCAAGCGGTGAGCCGGGCAAGTCGGGCGTGATCCGCCTGTACGATACCCGCGATCAGAAAGCGACGAAGCCTGCCGCCGAGTTTGCCGCCCACAAGGACGCGGTCTATGTCGTCGCATTCAGCCCGGACGGCAAGACGCTCGCCACTGCGGGCTACGACAAGCTCATCAAGCTGTGGACCGTCCCGCCGTCGGCCACTACTGAGCCGCGGCTGACGCTGACCGACCACAGCGACGCGGTCTACACGCTCGACTTCCACCCGTCCGGTAAGTTGCTGGCGTCCGGCTCCGCCGACCGGGCGGTCAAGGTGTGGGACGCGGCGACCGGCAAGCGGCTCTACACCTTGAGCGACCCGACTGACTGGGTGTACGCGGTCGCCTGGAGCTCGGACGGCAAGCACCTTGCCGCCGGGGGCATCGACAAAAGCATCCGCGTCTGGGAGGCGAACGAGGGCGGTGGTACCCTGCTACGGTCGGCGTTCGCACACGGCAGGGCGGTGAGCCGGATCGCCTACACCGGCGACGGCATGACCCTTGTTTCGGCCGGTGAAGACCGCGTCGTGAAACTCTGGAAAGCGGCGAAGCTGACCGAGTCGAAGGCCCTAACTGCCCAACCCGACGATGTCCTCGCGCTCGCCGTTCGCCCAGACGGCAAGCAACTCGCGGTCGGACTGTTCGACGGACGGGTCCAACTCCTCGACCCCGCCACTGGTAAGCCGACCGCGACGCCAGTCCCGGTCCGGCCGAAGCCGGCGTCGATCGCGTCCGTGACGCCCGACCACGCCCCGCGAGACAAGACTGTTCGGGTCCAGATCGACGGCGATCAACTCGATGGCGTAACCGGCGTGCGTGCCACCCCCGACAATGTAAAAGTCACGCTCGTTGCTGCGCCCCGTTCTCGGACCAGACTGGAAGCCGACTTGACGATACCCTCCGACGTAGCGCCGGGACCTGTCGAACTTGTGCTGTCCTCCCAGGGGATTGACTCGAAGCCGGTTCGGTTCTGGGCCGACCGGTTCCCGGCAGTCCGAGAGCAGGGCCAGACCGACTCCGCCCGGAAGGGCATGTCGATCAAGCTCCCGGCGACCGTCGTCGGCTCGCTCGACCGGGCCGGGGATGGCGACTTCTTCCGGTTCGACGCGACCGCCGGCCAGGAGGTCGGCGTCCAGGTGACCACCGTGGTGGACCGCGGCAAATTCGACCCGGTGGTGGTGCTGACTGACGCAACAGGGCAGGTGCTGGCCGAGGGGTCCGACGGGTTGGTAGGATTCACTTGCCCCGCCGCGGGGACCTACAGCGCCGGCGTCCGCGATCGCGACTACCGCGGCGGCGTGGACCTCAGCTACCGGCTGCACATCGGTCCGGTGCCCGTCGTCACCGGAGTGTTCCCGCTCGGGGCGGTCCGTGGCGTCGAGACTCCGGTTCGCGTCTCGGGGGTCAATCTTGGCGAACTCGTCGCCAGCCGACTGACGGTAAAGCCAGCCGCGGACGCCGAGGTCGGGTCGATGTCGCCCGTCCCAATCCCGCGAGTCGGGGGCGACCCTATCGGCCGGGCCGATGTGACAGTCGGTGAGTTCCTGTCGGTCGCGATTGAGGGCGGTCGGGCCGCGTTGCCCGCCGTCCCGGCGACCGCGGACGGCACACTGCGAACACCCGGCGAAGCTCACCTCGTCGAGTTCCAGGCGAGAAAGGGTCAGCCGGTCATCGTCGAGGTTCACGCCGCCCGGATCGGATCGCCCGTCGATTCGTTCGTGGAGGTACTGGACAGCGAGGGCAAGCCTGTCCCGCGGGCAGTCCTTCGCTGCACGGCCAAGACGTTCGTCACCTTCCGCGATCATGACTCGACCAAGCCCGGCATCCGACTGGAATACTGGAACGAGTTGGCGATGGACGACCTGCTCTACGTCGGCGGCGAGCTGATGAAGATCAAGGCGCTGCCGCGGAACCCGGACGACGACTGCCAGTTCTACCAGGTAGACGGTGCGCGTTCCGGTTTCCTCGACACGACGCCGACGCACCACGCGCTCGGCACGCCGATGTACAAGGTCGAGGTCCACCCACCGGGTAGCACATTCCCGCCGAACGGGATGCCGCTGTTCTCGCTCGCGTTCCGCAACGACGACGGAGGCGCCGGTTACGGCAAGGACTCCCGCGTCGTCTTTGAACCTCCGGCTGACGGGGTTTATCGAGTACGGGTGACAGACGCCAACCGCGCCGGTGGCCCGACATTCGCGTACCGGTTGACCGTCCGCCCGCCGCGGCCGGACTTCGCAGTTCGTGTCAACCCGACCGCCCCGAAGGTGTGGAAGGGCGGCGCCGTCCCGCTGACCATCACCGCCACGCGCATCGACGGGTTCGGCGGGCCGATCGACGTGAGGTTCGACGGGCTGCCCGAACCGTTCCGGGCCCCGGCGACACGGATCGAGGCCGGGCAACTCACGGCTGCGGTGGCCCTCTCCGCCGGGACCGGTCCGCTCCCGGCCAAGTTGCCGCCGCTCAAGTTGACAGCGCGGGCCGCGATCGACGGCAAGGAGGTCGTCCGCGAGGCCGCCGGCTCGCCGCCGGCCGTGATACAACCGGGCGACCTGGTCACGACGACGAACCTGTCCGAGCTAGTCGTCCGACCAGGAACGGAGTCCCGTTTGCTGGTCAAGATCGAGCGCCGCAACGGGCACACCGGCCGAGTGCCGCTTGACGTGCGCGGCCTGCCGCACGGCGTCCGGGTGCTCAACGTCGGGCTCAACGGCATCCTGGTGTTGCCTGGCCAGACCGAGCGGGAGGTGGTGATCTACGCCGAGCCGTGGGTGAAGCCGATGGAGCAACCGGTCGTGGTGCTGGCCCGCAGCGAGCGGAAGAACAGCGAACACGCGGCCCCGTCGGTGACGCTTAAGGTGCGGAAGTAGGGAGGGCACCGCCCACCAGGTATGACGGTGGGCGATGCCCTCCCTACGAGGTCAGCGGCCCGTACTCGACGACCGTTGCTTCGTTGATCGGGTAGCGGTCGAGGTACTCGCGGATCGTCTCCAGACTCACCGCGTCGAACCGGGCCAGTTCCCGGTCCACGTCCGAATACTCCTGGCAGTAAATCCACGACGACGCGATCGACCGCATGCGGCCCATCGGGCGTTCACTGTGACGCACCACCCGGGACGTGATCTTATTCTTCGCCTGGGCCAACTCCTCGGCGGTGATGCCGTCCCGCTGGACGTCGTCGAGAATCTTCCGCACGATCTCCAGGTTGCCGGCGACGCCGTCCGGGTCGCAGGAGAACGAGGTAACGGTCATGCCGCACCCCTGCCCCTGGTCGGTCCCACACGATGCGGACTCGACCAGCCCCGGGTCCACCAGCGCCCAGTACAGCCGACTGCCGGAGTCGTCGCCGACAGCGATCGCCAGCGTCGCGGCGGTGTACCGTAGTGGCGACTCGGCCGACGAGCCGGGGCTCATGACCAGGACGTGCTCTTGACTGGAAGTCGGCTGCGTCAGGATGTGTAGACCGCCCTTGCCGCGGGCCTCGCGGACGTGTTCCCGGCCGGCAGGCATCGCAGGCCAGTGACCGCACTTCGACTCGACCAGCCGCACGAATGCCGGCCAGTCGAGGTTCCCCGCCGCCGCGGCGACGACGTTCGGGGCGACGTACCGACGGTCGAAGTACCCCTTCATCTGATCGCGGGATAGAGCGCCGACACTGGCGGTGCTGCCGAGGATCGTGTTTCCGAGCGGGTGGTCGGCGTAGTAGATGCGGCGGGCGTGGTCCCAGGCCATCGACCCGGGCGCGTCCTCGTACATCTTGATCTCTTCGAGGATCACCTGCTTTTCGGTGTCGAAGTCCTCGCCGCGCAGACTCGGCCGCAGGACGTCCGCGAGGATGTCCACCGCGTCCGCCAGGTACTCCGGCAGCACCGCCGCGTAGTAGACGGTGTTCTCCTCGCTGGTATAGGCGTTGTAGTTCGCCCCGATCCGGTCGAAGTCCAGGTTCACGTCGAGGGCCGTTCGCCGCTGCGTCCCCTTGAACACCATGTGTTCGAGGAAGTGCGAGACGCCTGCGACCTCGGCGGTCTCATCACGCGACCCGGTCTTGACGAAGAACCCGACCGCCGCCGACCGGGCCGAGGGGATCGTCTCGCCGACGAGCTGGAGCCCGTTCGGGAGGGAGTGCGTGTGGAAAGGCATGGACTCGCTCCGCTCGTAAAACCCCAAAATCCAAGTACCAATTCCCAACCGACCCAGCACCGATCCTATGTATTGGGATTTGGTGCTTGGGATTTGGGATTTACCCCGCAGGGGTTGTCAGCGGCTCCGGTCCCAGCGTTACCACCGTCAGGTCCTTCGCCGGGTATCGCTCCAGGTGTTCCAGAATCATCGCCGGTGTCAGTCCGTCGATGGCCGCCTGAATCTCTTCAACCGTCCTCACCCGACGGAGGTAGAACCAGTCGCTGGCCATCGACCCGGCCCGGGCTGACGTGGACTCCTGTTGCATCACCAGTGACGTCTTGAGTGCCGCCCGGACCCGGGCCACCTCGTCGTCGGTCACACCGTCCGCCAGCCGGCGAAACTCGGCCACCATCACATCGAGCGTCTGCTGTGCCCGGTCCGACCGGGTGCCGGCGTAGCCGATTACTGCCCCACGGTCGCGGACCGTGTCGTGGGACGCGTACACCGAGTAGCACAGGCCGCGCTTCTCCCGGACCTCTGTGAACAGCCGCGCACTCATCCCGCCGGAGAGCACTCCGACGGCCCCGCGGGCGGCGTAGTAGTCAGGGTCCGGGAACGACGCACTCGGGTAGGCCAGCGCGATCTGTGTCTGCTGGGTGTCCTTGGGCAGGTGCTCCGACCGCGGGGCGCGGGCCTCCGGGGTCGGCTCCGGGTCTGCCCCGCCCGGCCAGTCGCCGAACAGCCGCTCAACCTGACCCTTGAGCGCCGGCCAGTCGATCGCACCAGCAACGGAGAGGATCGCCCCGTTCGCTCGGAATCGGCTCCGGTAGTACCCGTGTAGTGACTCGGGCGTCACCGCCTCGATCCCCGCAGCGGTGCCGTAACGGCTGCGGTCGAACGGCGGCGGATAGTACCGGGCTTTCAACTCCAGGATGACCTTCTCCTGAGGCGAATCTTCCAGCCCCAAGATGTCCTGGAGTGCCAGTTCCTGCGCCGCTTCCAGTTCGTCGCCGGGCAGTAGTGGGCGGCGAGCAATGTCGGCGTATACGTCCAGGACAGCCGGCAGGTTGCGGGCTAGCGTCCCTGCCGATAGGACCACGTTGAACGGTCCGACGCTCTCGGACCGGTCGGCACCGAGGTTGTCCAGGTCCAGGGCGAGTCGCTTGCTGTCACGGTCGGCGGCCCCTCGGACGAGCATCTCCGCCAGGAGCGTCGCGGTGCCGAGCCGGTCCGGCGGGTCGTAGGTGAACCCGCCCGGTACGAGCAGGTACATGGTCGCCGACCGGACGTGGTCCATCCGCTCAGCGAGCAGCGTCAGCCCGTTCGGGAGGGTGTGCTGGTGGAGTTCCTGGGCCACGGTCTGTGTGTTTCCTTCTCGCTTCAGATCCCGAGGCCGACCGGTGCCGGCTCCGGCACTTCGACCGGTTTGTAAATGGTCCGGTAGCTGCGGAACCCGTACTTCCGGTACAGCCGGACCGCCGCGTCGTTTCGGGCCGTCACTTCCAGGTACGCCCTGCCAATTCCGACACTGCGGAATCCGTGGAGCGCTTTCAAAAGTAGGGCCGCCCCGATACCAAGACCACGGTAGGCGGGGACGACCCCGATGTTCTGGATCGCCCCTGCCCGCGACCGGTCGCACAACCCCTGCACCGTACCGGCGACGCCCTCCGGACCCGTCGCCAGCCACGTCGAGCCGGGGCAGAACCCGTCCCGGAACCGGATCGCCCGCATCAGGTCGCGACAGCCGGGCAGGTGGCCGAGGCTGGGAAACACCGTCGAGTCGAGATCATAGCGAAAGCTCAGATACTTGGCTTCGGCGTGCATCTCGATCAGCGAGTCGTCCCAGGCCAGCCAGCCGAACCCGGACGGCAGTACGGCCGAGGGCAGGTCCCGGACGAGGTCCAGTTCCATCCGGTATCGCTTGAAATAGGTGAGCCGCGGGGTCATCGTCGGCGGAACCCGTCGGAAGGGGCGCTCGTGGTGATGGTAGCAACCGGCGTGCCCCTGGTCAAAAGCGATCACCCGGCCGACCACCGGGCCAGCGCCCAGCCGAGGAACACCGCCAGCACCAGGGCCAGCGCGCCGCCGACCGCGGCCGCGACCAGAAACCACGTCGGCACCCGGACGTCCGTCTGCCACCACGGTTCGGCGTCCGCGGTCTCCCCGTCATCCACGATCCGGCTCTCGTCGTCGGCTGGCGCGTCGTCCCGTGTTGCTTCCCAGTTGGACTCGGCCAACCTGACCGCCTCGGCGGAGGGTGACGTCTCGCCAACAGGGTCGGGCCGGATCGGGTCAGCCCATGCGGCGAGTATTTGGCCGACCTCCTCGGCCGTCTGTGGGCGGGCCGCCGGATCCTTGGCCATCAATTGCGAAATCAAGCTGGCAAAGTCGGCCAGTACAGTCGGGTTGAGCAGAGATACCAACGGTGGCTCGGCAGTCCGCTGCCATCGGATTTTGTCCTGGGGACTGCCGCCGGGGAACGGCGGACAGCCAGAGACCGCAAAGTACAAGCTGCACCCCAGCGAGTACACGTCCGCCGCCGGCCCGACCGTCAGGGGGTTGGCCGACTGTTCGGGGGCCAGGTAGTCCATCGTCCCGACCGCGTAGCCCGGCCCGCCGAGGACGGTCGGGTCGGTCGGGGCCGGTTCGCCGCGGACCAGTGCGAACCCGAAGTCGAGCAACTTGGCCCGACCGCCCGGCGTCACAACCACGTTCGCCGGCTTCAAGTCGCGGTGGATATACCCGGCCAGATGGGCCTGGTGCAGGCCGGCTGCGACATCAGCGAACACCCGGGCGGCCCGACCGACCGGCATCGGGCCGGCGTCGGTCACGAGTTGCTTGACGGTCCGCCCGGGGACGTACTCCATCGCCAGGTAGTGGACCCCGGCGCTGGCCCCGGCATCCAGGGTGCGCGTGAGGTGCGGATGCGGCGGGAGGGTCAGCCCGACGTCGATCTCCCGCATGAACCTTGTCAGCATCCGCGGTTCGTCCGCGGCTCTACGCGGCGGAAGCACCTTCAGGGCCACCGGCGGCCCCTCCGCGCGGGCAAGGTAGACGATCCCCATGCCGCCGCGGCCGAGTGGACACAGCAGACGATACGGGCCAAGGACCAGTTCGTGCCAGCGGCCGTCGAGTATCTTATCAGCCTGGAATCGGGTCAGTTCCCCACGTTCGACGAGGTGGTCAGCCAAAGTGTCCGGCCGGCGACGGCGGTCCGGTGGAGCCTCAGCGTAGAGCCGATCAACCCGGGACGGCTCGACCACGCTGCTACGCCCCAGGTCGCGGAGAAAGTCGGCCACCGACAGGAGGGCGGTTCCGGTCGGGGGGGCCATCGGGCGTCCTCGGGGCCGGAACTCGGTCAGAGAGGCGGTGTTGGTTTGCGGCATCCGAAAGATAATAATAGGGCGATTCGGCGGCACCGATCACTCCGCGGGGCGGCAAAGGGGGTCGAGTTCGTGTCCAAGCACATGGAGCGCGACCTGGAACGACTCCAGCGGTCGATCCTGCGCATGGCGGGGGCTGTCGAGGAGGCGATCTACCAGGCGACCCAGGCCCTGCAAGACCGCGACCCGGCCCGCGCCCGGCAGGTGATCGATGGCGACAGCGAGATCGACCGGCTAGAGAACGAGGTCCACGACGAGTGCCTGAAAATCCTGGCCTTGCACCAGCCGGTCGCGGTGGACCTGCGGCGGGTCAGTTCGGTGCTCCTCATCTCGACCGATCTGGAGCGGATGGGCGACCTGGCCGTCGGGATAGCCGAGCGGGCCCTATCGCTGGCACACCCGCTGTACCCGACCGTACCGTCCCGGCTCGTCCCGATGACAATGCGCGTGACCCAGATGGTCCGCCGCAGTCTGGATGCGTTCGTGAACCTGAACCCGGCCGCTGCCCGGGCGGTGATCCGGCTCGACGACGCGGTCGATGAGGACAACTCAGCGATCATTGCCGAGTTGATCGCCGAGATGAAGGCCAAGCCGGATCGGGTCGAGTCGGGGATGTCGCTGTTTAGCGCGGTGCGGCACCTGGAGCGGATCGCCGATCACGCGACCAACATCGCCGAGGACGTGATCTATCTGGCCGAGGGTGAGGTGGTCCGCCACCACCCGGAGGCGATCGAGCGGGAGTGACCTACAGCGTGTCCAGTGCCGACCGGGTCGCGGCGACCTCGTCACGGCTGGTGCCAACCCGCTCGGCGTATCCGCGATAGCCCCGCTCGTCGGGCAGTTGCAGCGGACGGGCGAACGACCCGTGTACCTGGTTACAGCCGGTCAGTCGTATCACCTCGCTGACGTCCTTCGCACGGACCCGTCCGCAAGGCAACACCTCGATCCGCCCGGCCGCCCGCTTCACCAGCTTTGCGATCTCGCCCGCGCCGGCCAGCGCGGTCGCCTCGCGACCACTGGTCAACACCCGGGCGAACCCGGCCGCGATCAACTGATCCAGCGCCTCGCCGGCCAGAGTCACCCGGTCGAACGCCCGGTGGAACACGCACGGCAACCCGCCAGCCCGCGCCGCCAGATGCCCGACCGAGGCGACGTCGATGCGGCCGTCCGCGACGAGCGCGCCGAATACGAAGCCGTCCGGCTGGTGCAGACGGAAAGCGTCCAGATCCCGCGCCATGGTCCGCAGTTCGTAGGGGGTGTAGACAAAATCCCCCGGCCGTGGGCGGATCATGACGAACACCGGCAGCCGCGTCGCCGCGCGAACCTCCTGGTAAAGTCCCAGGCTCGGGGTTAGTCCGCCGAGATCCAGCGCCGCGCAGAGTTCAATCCGGTCGGCCCCGCCCTCTTCGGCCGCGACAGCGTCCTCGACCGACTCGGCCGCGACCTCGATCAGCACTCGCCTGGGCGTGGGCACGGCAATTATCTCCCGCCTGTCATCTCGCGGGACACCCGTTCGGCGTCGCGGAACACCCGCATCAGGTTCTCGCCGAGCACCTTGCGAATGTCCGCCTCCTTGTACCCGCGGTTGAGTAACTCCTGCGTGATGTACGGGTAGAACGACACGTCATCCATCTGCGCGGGCAGTCGTGTGATCCCGTCGAAGTCCGAACCGATGCCGACGTGGTCGATGCCGGCGGTCTTGATGACGTGTTCGATGTGGTCCACGATCGTGTGGACGGTGCCGGCCGGGTAATCGTGCTCCTTCAGCCACGCGCCGAGGGCCTCCTTGTACCGCACATCCTCGGGGTATTTCGCCCGCAACTCGCGGGCGACCTCGAACATCTTCCGCGTTACCCGAGCCCCCTCGGGGACGAGGAACCCGGAATAGAAATTGATCATCACGACGCCGCCATTGGCCTTCACGAGTTTCAGCACGTCGTCCGGGACGTTCCGCGGGTGGTCGGCCAGCGCCTTAGCCGACGAATGCGAAAAGATCACCGGGGCCTTCGTCACCTTGAGCGCGGCCTTCATGGTTTCCGGGGAGACGTGGGACAGGTCCACGAGCATCCCGAGGGCGTTCATCTCCAGCACGACCTCCTCGCCGAACTTCGACAGGCCGTTGGCCTTTGGCTTGTCCGTGCAAGAGTCCGCCCAGTCAAGCGACTCGGAGTGGGTCAGTGTCATATACCGGACGCCGAGTTTGTAATACGTCCGTAGAACGCCGATCGAGTTATCGATGGAGTGGCCGCCCTCGATGCCGATCAGTGAGGCGATCTTGCCGGCCTTGCGAATGCGCTCGATGTCCTCGGTCCCGTAGGCCATCTCCAGGGCCTCCGGGTAACGCTTCACCATCCGATGGATCACATCGATCTGTTCGAGCGTGGTCGTGACCGCCTTGCCCTTGTGCGCGGTGCGGGACGGGACGTACGCGGACCAGAACTGTGCCCCGACGCCGCCCTTCTTGAGCCGCGGCAGGTCGGTGTGGAACTTCGGCTGTGGCCGGGTCAGGTCCACGTTGCGAAAGCTGAGATCCCCCGTCTCGCGCAGCTCCCAAGGCAGGTCGTTGTGGCCATCGACGAGCAGGGAGTCGTGGTGAATCTTGAGGGCCTGCTCGGTCAGGACGACGGGTTGCCGCGACATCGGCGGGTCTGCTGAACAGACCCAGGACGCCACGACGAGCAACACCAGAGCACTACCCGTCGTTCGCATTGGCCCGCTCTCCGGTTCGGAAGGGATACGCCGCACAGGCACAACGTAATCGTATGTGGCGAGCCCGGAGCGTCAGCGACGGGGGGTACTCGTCTACCCCCGTCGCTGACGCTCCGGGCTCGCCGGGGCGCCGCCGGATCGCGGCCGTCACTGGTTGAACAGGAACGCCTTGCTGTTGATGAGCGCCCAAATGAAGTTCTCGTAGGCGAGCTTCTTGTTCTTCTCGTGCTTGGCCAGGTGTTGCTTCGCCAGCGTGGCCTGCTCCGCGGTCGGCCGGCTGCCGACGGCCAGCAGGAACAGTTCCGCCAGCTTCACGTCGTCGGGGCGGGTGTCGCGTGCCAGCCGGTCGGCCCGGCCGCCAGAGCGGGTGATCTTGTCTTGCACCTCCTGCGAGTTCAGCAGGTGCAATGTCATGGCCAGGCTCGCCTCGTTGACTCGCTCGCATTCACAGGCGCTGGCCCGCTGCGGGCGGCCCAGCACATCCAGGAAGTACGACTGGAATGACTCGTCCGGGAGCATGAGTGCCCGGTCCGGGGCGTTGCGGTCCTGCGGTAGACCGGGGAAGTTCGACGGGCTGTCCGTCACCTTACAGACCGCGTCGAATACGACCTCGGCCGTCAGCCGACGCGGATAGTACCGGGCGAACGACTGTTTGTCTTCCGCGTTGAACTCATTCGGCGTCGAGGAGAGCTGATAGGTGCGACTCTTGCAGATCGTCTTGACCAGGGCCTTGAGGCTATACTTGTGGTCCACCAGGTTTTTCGCCAGGGCGTCGAGGAGTTCGGGGTTCGACGGCGGATTGGTCACCCGCATGTCGTCAAGCGGGTCCACGATGCCGCGTCCGAAGAAGTGCGCCCAGTATCGGTTCGCAACGGCTCGCGCGAAGAACGGGTTCTTCGCGTCCGTCATCCAGTCGGCAAACTCGACCCGCGGATCCTCGCCATCCCGGATCTCCATCGGTGCCGTGTCGAGCGGCTTGAGCGGGGCGGCCTTGTTCGTCCGCTTGTTGGTGACGCTACCACCGGTCTTCGTGAAGATCACCTGCTCCTGACCCCGCCGGCCGCCGGCCGCGCCGGGGACGGGGACCTGCTTGCGACCGAGCCGGCCGTAGAATGCGGCCAAGCCCCAGTAGTCGTCCTGCGACCACTTCTCGAAGGGGTGGTGGTGGCAGTTGGCGCAGGCCAGCCGCTGGCCCAGGAACACCTGGGTCACGTCATCCACGAACTGCTCGGGGGTGGCGACTTCTCGATACCAGACGGTCGGCGGCGACTTCGTCTCGTCGCCGGTGGCGCAGACGATGTCGCGGACGAATTCGTCATACGGCTTGTCAGAAGCGACCGCGTCCTTGATCCAGTTGTGGAAAGCGAACGTACCGGATGCGCGGTCCGGCTGGCCGCGGCGCTTCACCCGTAGCACGTCCGCCCACTTGTTGGCAAACAAGTACGCGTACTCCGGACTCTCAACCAGTCGGTCGATGAGCCTGTCGCGTTTCGACGAGTCCGCG
>DATLIF010000419.1:0-4624 GCA_035539575.1 Fimbriiglobus sp.
GGTATCACCAGCCGGCTCACGCCGGCCGTTCGCCAAGTCTGTCTCTTCTATCTTCTAATCTGTGTCATCTGTGAAATCTGCGGATCAACTCTTCTCCAACTCGCTCACCAGCGCCCGCAGGAACGGCTCGGCGTCGGAGACGATGCCGACCGTCTGCGTGCTGCCGCGGTCCATCAGCTTCGTGACCGTCGCCGGGTTGATGTCCACGCACGCCACCTTCACCGCCGCCGGCAGCAGGTTCCCCACCGCGATCGAGTGGAGCGTGGTCGCCACCATCAGGCAGAACCCCGTCCCGGGGATGTGTCGTCGCATCTCGTCCTGCGCCGCGATCACGTCCGTGACCACCTCCGGCAGCGGGCCGTCGTCGCGGATGCTGCCGCACAGCACGAACGGCACGTCGTGCGTCACGCACTCGTACATGATCCCGGACGTGAGCCGGCCCTTCTCCACCGCGTTCTTGATGCCGCCGAGCCGGCGGATGGTGTTGATCGTCCGCAGGTGATGCTCGTGCCCCTCGTCGGTCGGCAGCCCCTGGTCGAGGTCCACGCCGAGACTGGTGCCGTAGAACGCCTGCTCGATGTCGTGCGTCGCCAGAGCGTTGCCGGCGAACAGCACGTTCAGGTAGCCGGCGCGGATCATCTTCGCCACCAACTCGCCGCCGCCGGTGTGGACCACCGCCGGGCCGAGGACCGCGAGGATCTTCTCGCCGGCCTTCCGCGTCCGCCGCATGGCTTGCGCCACCTCACGGACGCTGACAGCCTTGGGCCGCTCGCTGGAGACGGGGCTGGCCATGAACTCGAACAGGTCGTGCCGGCGGGTCTCGGACTCCGGCGGGAAGACGCGGGTGCCGGTCCGGCCGACGATGACCCTGTCTCCCTTCCGGACGGAGGCCATCGGCACGCACCGGGCCGCAGCCCCCTCCGGGTCCACGACAATGCCGCAGTCCATCTCCTGGTCTTCCACATCGACCCACTCGCCGCCGAGCCGGACCTGGGTGCGGAAGTTGGTCGAGCAGTAGAACCCGTCCGGGAACGCCCCCTCCACATCGGCCAGGGCGGTCCGGCAGTCGGCCGGCTGGGTGGGGACGGCGCCGTGCGGGTGGATCTCGCGGAGGATGGCTTCGAGCGCCTCGGGTGTGTCGGCGCGGACCTCGATGCGGGCGAAGCTGGGGTCGTCCTGCTTCTGGCCGAGGTCGAACTGGTCGATGTGGTATCGTCCGCCGCGGGAGAGGATGGCGTCGAGTACCTTGGGCAGCAGCAGCGAATCGACGATGTGGCCGGCCATCTCGACGAATTCGACGGCCTCGGTCGGCGGGGGGGGCATGGGCCACCTCCGGTGGGGACAGGGTGCCAGCCTGAACGATACCGGCGCCCGCGACCGGCCGGAAGGCGGCCCTTCCCTCCCCCTCGTTCCCACGCTCCGCGTGGGAACGCCTCTTCGCACGCTCCGCGTGCCGGGAGCTGAACCAGGGGAGGCGCTTTCGAGTCAACCGGGAAGCTACCGCGACGTGTGATCCGCGACGCGGAGCGTCGCCCCCGTGCGTTCCCACGCGGAGCGTGGGAACGAGAGATCGGATCACCTTGCCATCTGTGGGTCGGAGGTTATCATGAACGGCACATGTGGTGGGTGTAGCTCAGTTGGTTAGAGCACCAGATTGTGGATCTGGGGGTCGCGGGTTCAAGTCCCGTCACTCACCCTGACGACAAGCCGTGCCGGCTGGCGACCGCGGTTGCCGGCCGGTCATTTTTTCGGGTCGTCCGCCCGCTCGTAAGACGCATAGACCGGGCAGCCGACCGCCCACGGCTTGAACTGCGACCAGTAGTGGACGACCTGCACGTCGTAGTCGTCACCCAGTCCGCGCGTCCGGGCCTTCCAGTCGCCGCCCTCCCGCCACACGGCCGTCACGCCGGCGCAACTGTTCCACCCTGGGCCGACCTCCGGGTGCGTGTAGTCGTAGCCGATCGCCCGGAAGTACCGGAACAGCAGCGCCTGGTCCGTCCCGGGGCAGGCGAACATCTCGTACTTGCCGAACTCCGCAGCCCGGTGCAGCGGGGCCACCGCGGTCTGCACGTCGAGGATCGCCCGCAGGTCGTAGAACGCCGGGTCGGACACCAGTTGCAGCCCGGAGTTCAAAAACGGCGGCCGGTGCGTCCGCGGGTCCGACGGCACCCACTGGTGATCCACCCCAACCCACGGCTTGTCGTGCCGCCGCTCCCAGAGGTGGTTCAGGTCGGCCAGGACCAGCATGTCGGCGTCGAGGTACAGGAACGGGTAGTCGAGCGCGGCCAGGTTGGGGAGCTTGAACCGCAGATTGAAGTGCGGGTGGCCGACGTCGTGCGACCGGCCGCGGACCACCTCGACGTCGGCCGCCCGTCGGTGCTCCGGGGCGATCTCCGGCGGGTGCTCCTCGTAGAGCAGGGTGACGCTCGCGGCCCCGTGGGCGATCACCGAGTCGAGGAACATCCGGCACATCCGCCGCAGCCGCGGCTCCGGCGGGTAGTCCATGATCGAGACGACTTTCAACCGCGTGTCGGGCAAATCCATTGTCTCCTGTGTAGTCCGCTCGCTCCACGAGCGGTCTTCGCCGATCCGGCCACGGAGTGACCGGACTATGCTCTGTCGAACTCCTTGACGGGCGGCGAACTTCTTCACCCCGCCCCAGCCCTTCAGGCTGGGACACGCCGCCCGGTCCCAGCCCTTCAGGCTGGGGGCATTGGCCCCACGAACCCAGGGCGTTGCCCTGGGCTGAGAACTCCCACCCCTTCGGGGTGAAAACCGAATACACACCAGTTCCAAGCAGTTCGACAGAGCAACCGGTCTACACTCGGCGCGTCTGCTCATACCATGCGATCGTCTCCCGCAGGCCGTCGCGCAGCTGCGTCCGCGCGACCCAGCCGAGACGCTCCTTCGCCCGCGAGGCGTCCACGCAGCGCCGCGGCTGGCCGTCCGGCTTCGACGGGTCCCAGCGCAGCTCGCCGCGGTAGCCGCACAGCTCGCAGATCAACTCCGCCAGCGCCTTGATCGTGATCTCCCGGCCAGTGCCCAGGTTGACCGGCTCAGGGTCGTGGTACGTGGCGGCCGCGGCCACAACCCCCTCCGCCGCGTCGCGGACGTACAGGAACTCCCGCGACGCCGACCCGGTCCCCCACACGTCCACCGCCGGCCGGTCCGCGTCCCGGGCCTCGACCACCTTCTTGACGAGCGCCGGGATGACATGGCTGGAGCCGGGGTCGAAGTTGTCCCCCGGGCCGTACAGGTTCACCGGCAAGAGCGTGACCGCGTCGAACCCGTACTGTCGGCGGTACGCCTGCCCCTGCACCAGCAGCGCTTTCTTGGCGATGCCATACGGGGCGTTGGTCTCCTCCGGGTAGCCGTTCCAGAGGTCGTCCTCGCGGAACGGCACCGGGGTGAACTTGGGGTACGAGCAGATGGTCCCGACCGTGACGAACTTCTTGACCCCCCGGCGGCGGGCCTCCTCCATGAGCAAGAGGCCCATGACCGCGTTCTCGTAGAAGAACCGGCCGGGGTTGTCGCGGTTGGCCCCGATGCCGCCGACGACCGCGGCCAGGTGCAGCACCACGTCCGGCCGGGCGGTGTCGAGCAACTCGCGGACAGCGGCCTGTTCGGTCAGGTCGAACTCGGCCTTGCGGGGCACGGCCAGGGCCGCGGGTCCGTGCCGGCGGATCAACTCGCACACCGGCCGGCCGAGGAACCCGGCCCCGCCGGTCACGAGCACCCGCGCGCCGGTCAGGTCAGACTGGGTAGTCTTTCCGCTCATGCCTGCATCTTATCGTGTCGGCCGGTCGGGCGAGATTCGCGCCCCGAACTGTCCGATCTGTTGGGGGTTATGCTGTGTCCGCCGGGACCGCCCGGTCTTACAATCGCCCCCACCCAGTATTCGGTCCGCCGTCCCGCGGGCCCGGTCTCCGGACCGGGCCCGAACTATCCGAGGTCACCCGCTTGTCCGACATCCTCCCTTCCTCGGTCCGGCGGGCGCTCGGCGAGCGCTCGCTTCCGCTGGACGCCCGGGCCTCCCTGGGCAAGCAACTGGTCACCGCCGGGGCGATCATCGTCCCGTTCCTGGGCCTGGTGGCCGGGGTCGCCCTCGCCTGGGGGTGGGGCTTTAGCTGGGTCGATCTGGGCCTCCTGGTGAGCATGACCGTCCTGACCGGCCTGGGCATCACGGTCGGGTTCCACCGGCTATTCACACACCGGTCGTTCGAGACCAACCCGGTCGTGCAGTACGTGTTCGCGGTCCTCGGGTCGATGGCCGTGCAGGGGCCGCTGTTGAAGTGGGTCGCCACCCACCGCCAGCACCACCAGCACAGCGACACCCCGGACGACCCGCACACCCCGCACCACCACGGCCGCGGCCTGCTGGGGCTCCTCCGCGGGTTCTGGCACGCGCACGTCGGCTGGACACTCGGCCCGGACGTCGCCGGGCTGGGGCGGTACGTCCCGGACCTGCGGCGCAGCACCGCGACGCGGGTGGTCAGCGCGCTGTTCCCGCTGTGGGTGGTGCTGGGGCTGGCGGTCCCGGCGGCCCTGGGCGGGCTCCTGTCGTGGAGCTGGCAGGGGGCCGTGCTCGGGCTGATCTGGGGTGGGCTGGTGCGGGTTCTGCTGG
>DATLIF010000420.1:0-2244 GCA_035539575.1 Fimbriiglobus sp.
CTTCCACCTAACCCCCCGGCCCCCTTCCCTGAGAGGGAAGGGGGAGAACGAGTCTTGCCCCCCTCCGCGCTTCGGGGAGGGGTCGGGGGAGGGGGTAACCACATGAACGGCGTCGCCACCCTCGAAGCTCCTGCCGTGCCCGAGCTGGACGAACTCGCCGGGGCGGTGCTCGCGCGGCTGGCGGACTGGGCCGCGTCCGCCGCGGCCGGCCAGGACTGCCCGCTGCCGGAACTGTACAAGAGCCTGACCACCCGCGAGGTGCCGCCGACCATCGGCGGCTTCCACGACTGCCTGAGGCAACTGCACGCCGACCACAAGCTCTACCTGCACCCGTGGACCGGCCCGCTGTACGCCCTGCCCGAGCCGGCGTACGCACTAATGGTCGGCCACAATGTCGCGTATTACGCCAGCACAAGACAAGGATGAAGGATGAAGGATGAAGGATGATCCGAAGTCTGGCTCATCCTTCGTCCTTCATCCTTCATCCTTCCCCAGGGGAGGGATCCCATGACCGCGATTGCGACGGACCGCCAGTTGACCGCCCGGGCCAAGGACACCCTCAAGCGGGCCGGCAACCCGTTCCGCAACTACTTCGCGCGCAACCCGGACGACGAGGTCTGCGCGCGCTACCACGTCCCGGAGTTGTTCGCCGCCGAGCGCGACCTGCTCCACGCGATCATCGACCTGTACCGCTACGACCCGATGACGCACTCCGAGGTCGTGCCGGTGCTGGGCAACAAGGGCGCCGGCAAGACGCACCTGTTGCACTCGATCAAGCACGGCGTCGGCGGCCAGTGGCAACTGCTCGTGACCCCTGGCGTCTACCAGAAGGACACGGACTTCCTCGAATACTTGCTGTTCCAGATCATCGACACGCTTCTGGGCGGCGGGAAGCAGAAGGGCGCCCGGCCGCTGGACTTCGTCGGCGACCTGCTCGTCCGTCGGCAACTCGGCGTCGCGTTGCGCGACCTGACGCCGGAAGATCGGGTGGAACTGTTTCCGCCGCCGGGGATCGGCCGGTGGGCGCGGCGGCTCGGGCTGGGCGGCACCCAGGCCCAGGAGCGGGCCGAGTGGCTGGCCGAGAACCTCTCCGGGTACGCCAACTTCGCCCGGATGCCGATGCCGCTGATGCAGGCGCTCTCCGACGCCGGCCTGCCGCCGGAGCGCGCTTACGACTTGCTCGCCGCCCACGCTCAGCGCACCGAATCGCACAACGCCGCCGGGCTGATGCGCCGACAGATCCTTCAGGGCTTCGCCCGCTCGGCGCTCCTGAAGGACGAGGCCGAGCTGGCGAACTTCCTCACCTATGGCTTCGCCGAGCTGGACTTCCAGGTCCGCCCGACCCGGCAAGACCTGGTACTGGCGCTGTTCAAGGTGTTGACCGAGGTCTTCCGCGGCTTGAAGATTCCAGTGGTCGTGGCGTTCGACCAGCTCGAAGACCTGCTGCTGTCGCGCCGCAGCGACGACGCGCACAAGATCGCCGAGGCGTTCTTCGCCGGCATCGTTCAGGTGATGCACCAGATCGACGGGCTGTGCTTCCTGATCTTCGCCGAGCGCGGCCTGTGGAACCGGTTCGTGCCGAGCCTGGACGGGTACATCCAGGACCGGCTCAACAACCCGGTCCACGTACCGAAGCTCGGGACGGTGAAGGCCATCCGCCTGGAGGCGCCGCCGGCGGACCTGGTGCGGCGGGTGGTCGAGGCCCGGCTGCGGCCGGTGCTCGACGAGGTGCCCGACGGCGACGCCCTGACCGACATCTACCCGTTCGCCGACGAGCAGGTGGCCCGCATCGCCCGGACCGAGCCGACGCTGCGCGACATGCTCCAGCAGTTCCGGCACCTGTTCGACCACGTCATCTACGGCCCCGACGACAGCCGGCCGGACCCGCGCCAGCCGCGGGCCGAACAGTCCGTCCAGCCCGACCCCGAGCCGGAGCCGACGAGCGAGACGAGCACACTGGAGGTCGGCTTCGGGATGTCGGACGACGAGCCCGAAACGGCCGAGGCGACCGAGCCGGTCAACCGGATCGAGGGCATCCCGGACGAGCCGCCCGCGCCGCCGGTCGGGCCGGCCGGCTTCCCGGACATGATGACCCCGACCGACAAGCAGAACCGGATCAACGCCCTGCTCGGCAAGGACCCGGAAGTCCTGCCGCCGGTGCGGATCAAGTCCGTCACCGTCGTGCAATCCCCGGACGCCGAAGAGGGGGAGAAGAGGAGAGGGGGAGAAGAGGAGAGTACGAAC
>DATLIF010000421.1:0-8525 GCA_035539575.1 Fimbriiglobus sp.
TTCGTGCATCGCCCGGCCGATCCCATGCCCGACGTAGGCCGTCACCACGCTGAACCCGTTCGACTCGGCGTGCTTCTGCATCTTGCTCGCTACCTCGCTCCACCAGCGCCGCCGCGGCAGCTCGTCGATAGCGATCTGCAAGACCTCCTCGGCCACCTTCAACAGCCGCAGCCGCTCCGGCCGGACCGTGCCGACCGGAATGGTGATCGCCCGGTCGGCGCACCAGCCGTTGAGCCGGCAGGCGGTGTCCACCTTCAAGAGATCGCCGTCCTTCAACTCCCGCGGGCCGGGAATGCCGTGGACGACCTCCTGGTTGATCGACAGGCACGTGACCGCCGGGAACGGCACCCGGCCGGGATAACCCTTGAACAGCGGGGTGGCGTTGTGTGCGGCGTATAACTTCTCGACCGCCTGATCGATCTCGATAGTCTTGGTGCCGGGCTTGGCCATGTCCCGGCAGATTTGGAGCGCCTGGACGACGAGCCGGCCGGCCTCCCGCATGAGCCCCAGCTCGCGGGCAGACTTCAGTTCCGGCGGTCGGTAGTTCGAAGGTCGAAGCATGGTGTTTCGTAGGGTGGGGTCAAGCGTCGCTTGGGACGCGCCGACCCACCACAGCGCGTCCGGTGGGTCGGCGCGTCCCAAGCGACGCTTGACCCACCCTACAAGAAGCCGACCAGTCCTCCCGGCCGGGTTCGAACCGGCGACCGACGGCTTATAAGGCCGGCGCTCTGCCGACTGAGCTACGGGAGGGGCGAGATATGCCGTCGCGTATCATCGCGGTCCCTCCCTTCACGCCGCCTGCGGCAGCGCCTTGAGGATGTTGGCGTAGACCGTCTCGTACGAGCCCAGGGCCGAGACGTTCTTCACCAGCCCGAGCCGGTCGTAGTGGGCCAGCAGAGCGTCGGTCGTCTTGTGGAACTCGGCCAGCCGGCGGCGGACCGTCTCCTCCCGGTCGTCGGCCCGCTGGCCCAGCAGGCTGCCGCACACGTCGCACTTGCCGGCGACCTTCGGCGGGCGGGCCGTCAGGTGGAAGCAAACGCCGCAGTCGGCCTTCGAGCAGCACCACCGGCCGCTGATCCGCCGGACCACCTCGTCGTCTTCGATGTCCAGGTTGACCACCGCGTCCAGCCGCAGGAACTGCTGCCGCAACAGTGCGTCGAACGCCACCGCCTGCGCCAGTGTCCGCGGGTAGCCGTCCATCACGAACCGCTCGGGCCGGTGTGCCCCGCGGAACAACTCGGCCACCACGTCGTTGACGATCGGGTCCGAGACGAGCAAGCCCTGCTTGATCGTCTGCTCGACGTGTCGGCCCAGGTCGGTCTGCCGCCGGATGGCGTCCCGGAGGATCTCCCCGGTCCCGACGTAGGTCAACCCGAGCCGCTTGACCAGCAGTTCGGCCTGCGTACCCTTCCCGCTCCCCGGCGGTCCGACCAGCACCAGTCGCATGTCCTATCCCCGCCCGGGGAACCCGGTTCCCGCTTCGGTCCGTCTCACGAATTGTACTATTGTCAGCCCGACCCCACGGGGCAGCAAGGGGTGCGCCAACGGAAAAGCCCACCCGCACAGGCGGGTGGGCCGGTCGCCCTTACCCGACGGAAGCCCTACTCGTCGGTCAACCCCTGGTAGTTCCGCATGACCAGGTGGCTGTTGATCTTCTGCACCAGGTCCAGGGCCACGCTGACGACGATCAGAAGCCCCGTCCCGCCGAAGAACGACGCGACCTGGTACGGCACGCCCATCCGCGACGAGATGATGGTCGGGATCACCGCGATGATCGCCAGGAAGGCCGCCCCGACGTAGGTGATCCGCATCAGCACCCGCTCCAGGTAGTCGGCCGTGGACTTGCCCGGCCGGTAGCCCGGGATGAAGCTGCCGTAGTCCTTCAGGTTGTCGGCGATTTCCTTCGGATTGAAGGTGATCGCCACCCAGAAGTAGCAGAACACGTAGATCAGCACGATGTACAGCACGTTGTACACCCACCCCTGGCTGGACATGAACAGGGTGGCCATCTCGGCCGCCCAGGACGCCTCGGGGTTCAGGTTGGCGATGATGTTGAACAGGAACCCGGGCAGGATCAACAGCGTGCTGGCGAAGATCACCGGCATGACGCCCGCGGCGTTGACCTTCATGGGCAGGAACTGCCGGGTGCCGCCATAGGTCCGCCGGCCGCGGACGTGCCGGGCCGACTGGGTCGGGATCCGCCGCGTCGCCTTGGTGATAGCGATCACCCCCACCACCACCGCGACGAACAGGAACGCCAGCACGATGAGCATGTCCAGGCTGATGTCGCCGGTCTCGCTGCCCAGCGTGCGGATCGACTCCTTGAGGCTGCTCGTCCCCGGCTCGAACAGCAGCAGGCCCAGCGCCTCCGGGATGCGGGCGATGATGCCGGCCATAATCAGAAGCGAGATGCCGTTGCCGATCCCGTACTCGTCGATCTGCTCGCCGATCCACATCAGGAAGATGCACCCCGTAGTGAGGATCGTCACCGCGGAGAAGACGAAGAAGTAGTACCACGCCCCCTCGTCGTACCCGGCGATGGCCAGCCCCATCCCGTCGGCCCCCGCGGGTCTCATCAGCCACTGCACCACCATCAACCCCTGGATGGCGCAGATCGGGACCGTCATGTAGCGGGTGTACTCGTTGATCTTCTTGCGGCCGGACTCGCCCTCTTTCCGGAGCCGCTCCAGCGACGGCAGCACCCCGCTGGAGAGCAACTGCATGATGATCGACGCCGAAATGTACGGCATGATCCCGAGGGCGAAGATCGTCCCCTGGCTCAGGTTGCCGCCGGAGAACAGCGACACGAAGCTGAGGACCTGGCCCAGCGGCCCGCCCGCCGAACTCATCTTCTCGGCCAGCGCCGCCTGGTCGATCATCGGAAGCGGGATGTAGTACCCGATCCGGTAGACGGCCAGGAACAGAAGCGTGATGAAGATCTTCCGCCGCAGCTCGGGGATCTTGAAGATGGTGACGAGCTGAGAGAACATGCTCCCCTCCGGGGAAGTTCAAAGTTCAAAGTTCAAAGTTCAAAGTTCAGAATTGAAGCGGTACTGCCTTCAACTTTGAACTTTGAACTTTGAACTTTTCATTACTCCGCAGCGGGCTTGTCCTGCTTCTTCCGCTGGCTGCGCTTGCCCTGGCCCATCTTGTTGCGAACCGGCTTCTTCGGCGGGGCGATCAGGTCCAGGGTGCCGCCGGCCGCCTCGATCTTCTTCTTCGCCCCAGCGGTGACGTGGTCCGCCCGGATGGTGAGCTTCTTGGTCAACTCGCCGTTGCCCAGCACCCGCAGGCCGTCCCAGGTGCCGTTGACGATCCGCTTGCCCTTCAGCGCCGCCAGGTCCACTGTGGCGTTGGCGTCGAACTTCTCCAGGTCGCCGACGTTGACCTCGGCGTACACCTTGGCCCAGGTGGCGTTGGAGAAGCCGCGCTTCGGGAACCGGCGGTGGATCGGCGTCTGGCCGCCGGTGAACAGCGCCCCGGGCAGGCCGGCGCCGGCGCTGGCGTACTGGCCCTTGTGCCCGCGGCTGGCGGTCTTGCCGTGGCCGGAGCCGATGCCGCGGCCGACGCGCTTCTTGAGCTTGCGCTTCTGCACGCCCTGGGAGACAGTGGTCAGGTCCATTAGATCGCCACCCCCCGCAGCCGGGCGACTTCCTCGCGGGTCCGCAGTTGCGCGAGCCCCTCGATGGTCGCCTTCACCAGGTTGATCGGGTTCGTGCTGCCGTGCGTCTTGGTCAGGATGTTCTGGATGCCAGCCGCCTGGAGTACCTCGCGGACGCCGGGGCCGGCCTTCACCCCGGTGCCGGGGCCGGCGGGCACCATGATGACCCGGCTGGCCCCGTACTTGCCAATCACCCGGTGCGGGATGGTCGAGCCTTTGAGCTGGACCTTCTTGACCCGGCGGGCGCTGGCCTCGCCCTCCTTGATGGCCTTCTCGACGGCCGGCGGCACCTCGTTGGCCTTGCCGTAGCCGAAGGACACCTTGCCCTGCTTGTCGCCGACGACCACCAGGGCGTTGAAACTGAACCGTCGGCCGCCCTTGACCACGCAGGCCGAGCGGCTGATCCGGACGACGTAATCGACCAACGCCTGGTCGCGGGCGTCGCGGTCGCCGCGGTCACCCCGTTCTCGTGCCATGTCCCACCTCGGTTAACGGGACACTCGGTCCCGGTGTTCTCGCCGAATGTAGTCCGCTCGCTCCGCGAGCGGTCTTCGCAATCCGCTCGCGGAGCGAGCGGACTACTCTCAAGCCTTGGCCTTCTCGGGCTTCTTGCCTTCCTTCTTCTCGCCGCCCTTCTTCTCGCCCTTGGCCGGGGCGGGGGCCGCCTCCTTGGGGGCCTTCTTCGGCTCGTCGGTCAGGCCAGTGCAGACCAGCCCGGCCTCGGTGGCCGCCCGGGCCAGGGCCTTCACCCGGCCGTGGAACCGGTAGTGGCCGCGGTCGAACGCGGCCTGCGTGATGCCCTGGGCCTTGGCCAGCTCGGCCAGCTTCGCGCCGACCAGCTTCGCCGCCGCGACATTGCCGCCGTACTTCACGTCCGAGCCCTTGGCGTTGCTGGACGCGGCGGCCAGGGTGACCTGGGCGTCGTCGTCGATCAACTGGGCGTAGATGTGGAAGTTGCTGCGGAAGACCGACAGCCGCGGCTTCTGCGCGCTGCCGCGGATCGCCTTGCGGACCCGGTACTTCCGCCTTTGGGCCTGCTTGTGCTTGAGCTTCTGTGCGTCCATAGCAGTGACCAGTAGTCAGGGGCCAGTGGCCAGATAAAGACACCGAGCCGGTATTCGCTGGCCACTGGCCACTAGCCACTGGCCACTGTTCGTTACTTGCCGCCCGCCGCGAACGATTTCCCTTCCTTGCGGCGGACCACCTCGTTGTCGTAGCGGATGCCCTTGCCCTTGTACGGCTCCGGCTTCTTCGACGCCCGGATGTTGGCGGCGAACTGGCCGACCGCCTGCTTGTCCGCCCCGGAGACGACGATGGTCGTCGGCTCGGGCACGGCCACGGTCACGCCGGCCGGCGGCTCGTGGACGATCCGGTTGGCGAACCCGACTGTCAACTCGACCGCCTTGCCCTTCATCGCCGCCTGGTAGCCGACGCCCTCGATCTTGAGCTTCTTCTCGTACCCCGTCGTGACCCCGACCACCATGTTGTTGATCAGGGCCCGGGTCAGCCCGTGCAGGGCGCGGTTGATCCGGTTGTCGTCCGGCCGGGTGACGGTCAACTGCTTGCTGTCGGCCTCGACCTTGACGTTGGGGTGGTGGGTGAACTCCAGCTTGCCCTTGGGCCCCTCGACCTTGATGAGGCCGTTGGCGACCGACACCTTCACCCCCGCGGGGATGGTAACGGGCTGCTTTCCGATCCGGGACATCGTCTACTCCTCCGAGGCTTCACCGGCTCGCGGCCGGGTCGGGGCCTCTTGTCTCAAGGATGAAGGCGGAAGGATGAAGTAAAACAGTTGTCTGATTCATCCTTCATCCTTCCGCCGTCATCCTTCCGTTCGTTACCACACGGTGCAAAGGACTTCGCCGCCGATCTTCTGCTGCTTGGCCTGGCGGTCGCTCATGACGCCCTTGCTGGTGCTGAGGATCGCGATCCCCAGCCCGTCGAGCACCCGGCGGATCTCCTTGTACCCCTGGTACACCCGGCGGCCGGGCTTGGAGTACCGCTCGATGTGCCGGATCACCTTCTCGCCGTCCGGGCCGTACTTCAGGAACACCTGCAGGACGGTGTGCGGCTCGCCGAGGCCGGAGACTTCCTGGAAGTCCTTGTGCCCCTGGGCGTCGGTGGCGTACTTGCCGATGCGGTAGCCGAGGGCAAACCCCTCCTCGACCAGCACCTTGGCGATGGCCACCTTGACCTTGGTGGCCGGCATGTCCACGGCCGGCCGCTCGACCAGGCTGCCGTTGCGGATGCGGGTGAGCATGTCCGCGATCGGGTCGGTCATCATGGCTGTGTGTTCTCCTTTCCCGTCTCGCGGTGTTACCAGGATGCCTTGCGGACGCCGGGGATCAGCCCGTCGGAAGCCATGTCCCGGAAGTGGATGCGGCAGACGCCGAACTTGCGGTACACGGCCCGGGCGCGGCCGCAGATCTTGCACCGCAGCCGGATCTTGATCCGCTCCTTCGGCGCCATGACGTTGGCCGGGTTCTGCTGGGCCTCGGGCTTGGCGACCTCGGCCCTGTGCTTGTCCAGCGCGGCCATCTGCCGGCGGAACTTGGCTTCCTTCGCGTTGGTGGACATGCAAGCTCTCGTGTAGGGCGGCGTTCCGGTTCGGACCGCACGACGGGTGCGGGGAGCCGGCCGTTCCGCGATCAATTCAAAGTTAGGAGTTAAAAGTTCAAAGTTGAAGACCGGTTCGCTCTTCAACTTTGAACTTTTAACTTTGACCTTTTCACTCTCTGAAGGGCATGCCGAACGCCTTCAGCAGCTCCCGGGCCTCGTCGTCGCTCTTGGTGCTGGTGCAGAGGGTGATGTCCATCCCCTGGGTGAAGTTCACCTTGTCGGGGTGGATCTCGGGGAACACCATCTGCTCGGACAGCCCCATGTTGTAGTTGCCGTTGCCGTCGAAGCTCTTCGGGTTCACCCCGCGGAAGTCGCGGATCCGCGGCAGCGCCAGGTTGACCAGCCGGTCGAGGAACTCGTACATCTTGCGGCCGCGGAGGGTCACGCGGCAGCCGATCTCGTTCCCCTCGCGGAGCCGGAAGCTGGAGATTGCCTGCTTGGCCTTGGTGACCTGCGGCCGCTGGCCGGTGATCTGGCCCAGGTTCTCGACGGCTTCCGAGAGCCGGTTCTTGTCCTGTAGCGCCTTGCCGACGCCCATGTTCACGACGATCTTCTGGAGCTTCGGCAGGCTCAGCCGATTCTCGCGGCCGAGCTTCTTCGCCAGCGCCGGGAGGATCTCCTTCTGGTAGCGGTCCTGTAACCGGGGGGCGTGGAGCTTCGGTTTCGCGGTCGCTTCGGCCATCACATCACCTCGTTGGACCTAACCCGACCCCATGCCGACGGGGCCGGTCCGGGTCTTGTTTGTTGGGTCCATAGTCCAACGCTATGGACCAAGGACCAAGGACTATGGACTAAGCCTTCTGAGCGTACTTCGGGTTCGCCTTCGCCAGGGTGCGGATGCGGGCGCCGCTCTTCTTGGCGTAGAGTTCCTTGGTGCCGTCCGCCAGGTAGCGCACGCCGAGCCGGGTCGGGCGGTTGGTCTGCGGGTCGATCAGGGCGACGTTGGACGCCTGGACCGGCATCTCCTTGGAGAGCCGGCCGCCCTGCGGGTTGCGGCGGGACGGCTTCAGGTGCCGGTACACCTTGTTCACCCCCTCGACCACCACCTTGCCCTTGTCGCGCTGGACGCGGAGTACCCGGCCGCGCTTGCCCTTGTCGTCGCCGGTCAGGACTTCCACCACGTCGTCTTTGCGGATGTACATGACTAAACCACCTCGGCCGCGAGGCTGATGATCTTGTTGAACTTCGCCCGCAGCTCCCGCGGGACCGCCCCGAAGATGCGGGTGCCGCGCGGGTTGTTGTCGTTGTCCAGGAGCACCAGCGCGTTGCGGTCGAACCGGACGTAGCTGCCGTCCTCGCGGCGCGTGGCGACCCGCGTCCGAACGATCACGCCCTTGGCCACGTCGCCCGGCTTGACGTCGCCGCCGGGCAGCGCCTTCTTGACACTGACCTTGATGACGTCCCCCAGGTACGCGACCCGGCGCTTCGAGCCGCCGAGCACCTGGATGCACATCACCTCTTTGGCCCCGGTGTTGTCCGCAACATCGAGGTACGTGTACATCTGGATCATGGCTTAAACCTCTAAGCCCACCCGCTTCCGCGGGCGGGCCGGGGCATCACTCCTTCTTGGCGTCGGCCTCGGGGCTGCCGACCTGGCTGCCGGGCACCGCCCCTTCCAGGTTGGCCAGGTTGCGGGTCGGGGCCTTGGCCACCACCCGCACCAGCCGCCACCGCTTGGTCCGCGACATCGGCCGCGACTCCATGATCTCCACGGTGTCGCCGAGGTGGGACTCGTTGGCCTCGTCGTGGGTGTAGCAGATCGTCCGCTGCTTGACGAACTTGCCGTACTTCGGGTGACGGACCAGCCGCTCGACCTCGACCCGGCGGGTCTTGGCGTTCTTGTCCCGGGTGACCACCCCGGTGACCACGCGCCGGTTGCCGCGGGCGGCGCCGGGGGTCGGGTTCGTCGCGTTCGTGTCGGCCATCGGTTACTTCCCCTTCGCCGGCTGCGGGGCCTTGTTCGCCTCGGCCGCGGTCTTCTGGGTCCGGGTTTCCTGCAGGCGCTCCAGCCGGGCGATCTGCCGCTTGGCCTTCCGCTTGCCGGGGCCTTCGATCTTCGGCCCCAGGTCGGTCAGCATCTTCGCGATCTGGTCGTCCGGCGCCTGGGCGAGCCTGGTCAGCTCGCGGTCGCGCTGGATGGTCTTGATCCGGGCGATGTCCTTCTTCGCCTTGCGGATCTCGCTGGGCGTCTCCAGCCGGTCCGTGGCCGACTGGAACCGCAACTGGAACAGGTGCTTCTCGGTGT
>DATLIF010000422.1:0-4611 GCA_035539575.1 Fimbriiglobus sp.
TCAAGGCCCTGCGGACCGAGTACGAGGTGTACGTGGAGTACCGGTCCGGACCGCGCGAGCTGTACGACCTCCGCACCGATCCGGATCAGCTGCATAACCTGTACGCGACCGCCGACCCGGGCCACATCGCGGACCTCTCGCGGCGGCTCGCGGAATTGGCCGTCTCTTCCGGGGACCCGGCGAGAATCGAGAGCGTCGTCGTCAACGACGGGTCGGCCCAGCGGTCGATGGTCAACAGCCTCACGGTCACGTTCGACCGCGTCGTGACCCTCGACCCCGGCGCCTTCGGACTGCAGCGCCAAGACGGCAGCGAGGTCGGCCTGAACGTCGCGACTTCCGTGGTCGATGGCCGCACCATCGTGGTCCTGACCTTTACCGGGTCAGGCGTCGTCGGCGGCTCGCTGGCGGACGGCGGCTACACGCTGACCGTCCGGGGCGACCACGTCCGCGACGGGGAGGGCCGGGAACTCGACGGCGATCGTGACGGCAACGGTGGCGGCGACCGGGTGGACGACTTCTCCCGGCTGTTCGGCGACTCGGACGGCGACGGGGACGTGGACCAGCTCGACCGCGACGGCTTCCGGTCCGCGTTCGGAACGGAGACCGGCGGGGCCGGGTACCTGTGGTACTTCGATTTCGACGGGGACGGCGACGTGGACGGCTACGACAACGGTCAGTTCAACCGCCGGTTCGGCCAGTACTGACCCAGTGAGGGGTACCGCCCGCGACGGTCATGGCAACTCAGAGATGCGGCCGGTGGGGTCCTTTCCGCCGAGCAACCCCCCACCGGCCGGGCTGTCATGCCGGTCCCAAAACGGCTACGGTGGCGCACAAGAGGTCGCTGCACTACCCGAAGGTCGCCTTCTTCGGCCGCCGACGTTACTTCCACATGCCACGGGAGCTAATAGCCTGATTCACTTGGCCATAAGGGTTTAACCGGGCGCTGGTCGAGAGCGTGACGGGTGCTTCGGTAAGCGTCCGCTGAAGCTTTCAATTAGCAGAACGACATCAAGTCGGAGACGGGAAGTTGTGGGTCATTGAAAGCCGGTGGACCCCGTGTCCCGAGGTCCGCCGAGCTATCCGGTCGGCGAGGCCAACGCGATCGCGGGCCGGGCCAACTCGACCCACAACGACGGGGTGGTGTTCGACCGGGACGAGGCGCGGGCCGACCTGGAGGCCCTGCTCACCCGCCACCCCGGACTGTTCCACGCCGAGCACCTGCTCGCCACCTGGCACCGCCGCCGCGGGAACGGCGCCGAGGCCGCCCGGCTCTTCGCCCACGCCGAGGAGCAAGCCCCGGCGGTGCTGGTCCAGACGTACCGGTACGCCGACGGCCGCCCGCTCGTCGGTGCGACGATCCGGGAGGTGGCCGTGGAGTGCAACCGGGTCCGGAACGGCTCCCGCGACCCGAGTTTGAAGCTGCGGTTCGTCCGACAAGTGACGGACGCGGACGGGTCGATCCGGCTCCCGGTGTACCGGACCGTGTGGCGGATGAACAGTCAATCACACCCGGACGTGTACGATGCGGAGTTTCCGCAGCAGGGCTGGATCGAGTCCCGCGGTAAGGTCGGCCTGCTGCCGGTCGTGACGGTGTCGCCGAAGGAGTGATCGGCCCGTGCGCGCCTCCGCCCCTTCGTGCTACCTTCGCGTAATCCAGCGGGGGAGCATGGAGCAGACGCACGGGGAGACCGCAACCGTTACGCGGGGTCGCGCACGCGCCCGCGATGGAGGCCGGTCACGCCACACGCCTCCGCCCGCGGGCGGGTAAGCTTCCCTTCGTAGACCGGCAGTTCATAGAATCCCGGTGGTGTCCTTTTACGGCGAGTCTAACTCCCCATTTGTCGGCAACGGGTGCCACTGTGCGGGAGACCCTATCATGCAGGCGCCTACCACAGCGGAGCAATTCCTCGAACTGGTCAAGAAAAGCACCGTGGTGAACGCCGCGGATCTGGACGAGTTCGCCCGGCGTTGGCGGAACGCGCCGGAGTGGACGGGTGCCGCCGGCGTGTTGGCCGACGCCATGGTGCGCGACGGGCTGCTGAGCCGGTTCCAGGCCCAGCAACTCCTGCAAGGCCGGCACCGCAACTTCATCCTCTGCGGCAAGTACAAGATCCTCCGGCCCATCGGGTCCGGGGGCATGGGCCAAGTCTTCCTGTGCGAACACACCGTCATGCGCCGGCAGGTGGCGGTAAAGATGCTCCCTCTCGCCTTGTCTTCCAACCCCACTGCCGTGGAGCGTTTCCACCGTGAAGTCCGGGCGATGGCCAGGCTAGACCACCCCAACATCGTCACCGCGCACGACGCCGACCGCGAAGGCGGGCGCCTCTTCCTGGTGATGGAGTACATCGACGGGAAGGACTTGTTCGCCCTGGTCGGGGCGGTGGGTGCGATTCACCCCCACCAGGCCGCCGACTACATTCGCCAGGCGGCGCTCGGCCTCCAGCACGCTCACGTACATGGCCTGGTCCATCGCGACATCAAGCCCCAGAACCTGCTCGTAGACCGCACCGGCACCGTCAAGGTGCTCGACCTGGGCCTGGCCCGCTTCTTCCACGACGACGCCGACGACCTCAGCCGCCGCAACGACTCGAGCCTTTTGGGGACCACCGACTACGTGGCCCCCGAGCAGGCCACGGACAGCCACGCCGCCGACGCCCGCGCCGACATCTACAGCCTGGGGGCGACGTTCTACTACCTCCTCGCCGGGCAGAGTCCGTTCCACGGCAAGACCCCGAGGGAGAAGATCCTGGCGCACCAGACCCAGCAGCCCGTGCCGATTCGCGCACTTCGGGCGGAGGTGCCGGTCGGGATGGCCTCGGTCCTCGAGCGGATGATGGCCAAGGACCCGGGGCAGCGCTATCAAACCGCCATCGACGTTGCCGAAGCCCTGGCGCCGTGGGATCGGTCTGCCTCCTCGGGACAACTCCTCCAGGAGACAGCCACACCCTCCGACCAGGCCACGACCGCCGTGACAGAGGTAGCGGCCCTGCATCCCCCGTCTGATGGAGGGGAGGTGCCTTTCGCTCCCCCCGAGAGGGCGGCCAAGGCCGTGCGCACACCAGAGATCAAACGCGACGGCAGGAGGTCGCCGTCCCCTCCGGGCCAGGGGCCGAGTCGGCGTTCGGCTGCCATCGTCGGCGCGATCGCTGGTGTACTGGTGCTCGCCGGCGCCGTCGCCCTGTGGCAACGGGGCACAGGGGATAGGCGGTCGGGTGTCGAACCCGTGCTGCCAGCAGGCGCGGCATCGGAACCGGTCACCCCGCGCTTGCGGCTGCTGGTGCCGGCATACTTCTATCCGGGCGGGGAGGGGTTGGCGGAGTGGAAGAGGCTGCTGAAAGCGCCGTCGCCCGAGTTGGTCGTCATCATCGCCAACCCAGACAGCGGGCCGGGGGTAATGCCCGACGAGAATTACGTTCGCGTGATCGACCAGGCGAAAGAGAAGGGATTAACGCTAATTGGATACGTGAGCACGCGGTACGCCCAGCGTCCGCCCGAAGAGATCCGCGAGGAAGTGGACCGCTGGGTGCGCCTCTACCCCTCAGTTCAGGGCATCTTCTTCGACGAGCAAGCCAGTGCGGCCGACCGGGTCGAGTACTACGCCGCCCTCCACGAGTACGCCCGGAAGCAGCGGGGCCTGCGCCTGGTCGTGGGCAACCCGGGGACGACGTGCGCCGAGGAGTACGTGTCGAGGCCCGCCGCCGACGTCGTGTGCCTGGTCGAATCCGCGAAGGAGTTCGACCAGTTCCGCCCCCCTTCGTGGGTCACGGGTTACCCCGCGGCTCGTTTCGCAGCCATGCTCTGCAAGGTCGATGACCCCGGGCGCATGAAGCAGGACATCCTGAGAATGGCGGACAAGCACGTCGGCTTTTGTTACGTCACGGACGGCCTCTTGCCGAACCCCTGGGACCGGCTGCCCGGCTACTGGGAGGCGGAGCTGGCTGCCGTGCGTCAGGCGAATGAGCGGAAGGGGCCATAGATTCGGGAATTGGTAGTGCGTCAGATTGGGACGTGAAAACCGGATAGGGGCACTTGACGTCCGAGCGGGTCATGGTGCCCGAAAGTGCAGGAATCCGATGCCGGAGATGGCAACGTCTTTACCAGAGGTAAAAGCGTATCTGGACGAACGCGAACGCCATCTCGCGAAAGCGACTTTGAATGCCGACGGCGCCCGCGATGGAGGCCGGTCATGCCCCCACGCCTCCGCCCAGGGGCGGGTAATGCTTGCGGGCGTTGGTTCATCCGAGGCACGGATCACGTATTCGTTCCGCTGCGATGCCGGGGGTGCGGAGGCGAGCGCCGAGAGGTGGGACGGGGTGATCACTTTGCCTCGCCCGCGGGCGGCACGAGGACCAACTCGCGATCCCGGTCGATCGAGACGGTACCTCCGCTGGAGGCCGACAGCTCGTACCGACCCCGCCCCTTGTTCTTGACGAGTTCGAGCAGCGCCGCCACCGCTCCCGTCAGCTCGTACTCGCTCGGGACCGGGTACCACTCCCCGTAGTCCAGGTACGTGACCGACAGGCCGTCGCCGAGCCGCTCGACCCGGAAGGTCATCGACCACCACGGCGACCAGAGCGTGTAGACCCGCGACCGCCCGTCGCGGATCATGGC
>DATLIF010000423.1:0-9040 GCA_035539575.1 Fimbriiglobus sp.
CCTGGAACTTGTGACCGTCAGCAGCGTTGAAGAGTAGACCGGAGAACGGGTTGTACACCCGCGGCGACCGCCGACCCCTCAACCGCTGCCGCGTGTCCAAGCTCTCCTGCGCGGCGCCCCATTCGCTCTCGCTGATGACCGCCGGGTAGACGTTCGACAGGGGTGGACCGTCGGCCTTGCGGCCCGGGCGGCGGTGGTCTCGAGGCTGATAGACTCCGAGAACGGCCTTGCCGCGCAGGATGTGCTGGAGCGTGGACGGGTTCCAGGCCTTCGACCGGCCCCAAGGCTGGACCCCGTCGGCGTTGAGGGCCTGGGCGATCGCCAGCAGCCCCCTGCCCTCGCCGGCCATCCGGAACATCTTCTTCACCACCCGGACCCGGTCCGGAACGGGAACGATCTTCCCGCCGGCCACCCGCAGCCAGCCGGGGACGTTCGCGGTGATCGGCGTCCCGTCCTCCCTTGCCCGCTTCTTCTTCTCCGCCCACGCCGCGCCGATCCGCTCCGACTTCATCCGGGACTCGGAGTGACCACGGGAAAGCTCAAGGATGGCTCGCATGAGGTCGAAGGGGTCGGTCTTGTCGTGCTTGAACACCGTCTCCGGTTCGAGCTGGACGACGTTGATGCCGTGGTCGAGCAGTTGCAGGAACAGGGTCAGTGCCGGCCGGATGTCCTCGCGACTCAGCCGATCCAGGTTCTCGACGACGAGATACGATCCCTTCGGGATGCGGCCCCGCTCGGCCAGCTTCAGGAACAGGGCCAGCGCGTGCCGGTCCTCGTTCTCGCGATGCTTGCCACTGAACCCGCTGACCCCCTTGTCCGCCAGCGTCAGCGACTTGTCGAGGGTGACGCCGTTTCGCTCGCACCAGGCGTCCCGCAGCGCGGCCTGCCGGCGGAGGCTGTCGCCCGCGGCCTGCTCCTTCGTGCTGAACCGGATGTACGAGAATGCGACTGCGTCTGGCGACTTGGGCATGAGAAAACTCCCCGGGCACAGATGGCACCGGGGAGTTTAAGGCAACGGGGTTATATTGTCCAGTGAACTGTTCTTCGCCGGGTATTCGTTCGACTGAACCGGGCCGTTGCTCACCGGGCCGCGTTGCGCTTGCGGGTGGTGGCGGCCTTCCTAGCGGAGGCCGACCGCTCCGCGGCGGACCGGGCGGCGGACGCCGCCCCACCCTTCTTGCCTCCCTTACGGCTGGAGACGTGGGTGTCCGCCACGCCCCGGCCACTGCCGGACTTGTTGCCGCCGCCGCTCTCCTTGTTGACCGTCGCCCACGCCCGGCGCTTCGCCTCCGCGTCCGGGACGCCGCGGTCCTCGTAGCCCTCGGCGATGTGCTCGGCCTTACGTTTCTGCTTGTCCGTGTACTTCGACTTGTCACCCCTCGGCATGGCGCCCTCCGCCTGCTGGCTCATGGTGCGGGCGAACCCGGGATACCAATGTGCAACTCGGATGCCGGCTGCCTCACCGGTCCGCGGCGATGCCGTACTGCTCGATCTTGCGGTACAGCGAACTGAGCCCGATCCCCAGCCGCTTCGCCGCCTCCCGCTTGTCGGGGGTCTGCCGCAGGATGCGCTCGATGTGCAGCCGCTCGAACCGCTCGACCGCGGTGCCCAGGTCGTCCACCGTGGACGGGTCGGCCGGCTGCGGGGCGATGTCCGGCGGCAAGTCGCCCGGCATCACCAGCGGACCGTCGCCGAGGATCACCGCCCGCTGGAGGGCGTTGTCCAGCTCGCGCACGTTCCCCTTCCACGGGTGGGCGAGTAGGAGTTGCATCGCCTCGTGGCTGACGCCGGCCACCTTCTTGCCGATCGACCGGGCTTGCTTGGCGAGAAGGAACTCGACCAGGTCCGGGAGGTCTTCCCGCCGCTCCCGCAGCGGCGGTAGCCGGATCGACACCACGTTGAGCCGGTAGTACAGGTCCTCCCGGAACCGCCCCTCGGCCGCCTCTCTGCCCAGATCCTTGTTCGTCGCGGCGAGGATGCGCGCGTCCACCCTCACAGGTTCGTTGGCCCCTACTGGGAAGACCTCTTTTTGTTCGATGGCCCGCAGCAGCTTCGCCTGGGTGCCCAGCGGCAGCTCGCCGATCTCGTCCAGGAAGACGGTCCCCTGCCCCGCGTGGGCGAAGACGCCGGCCGAGTCCCGGTCCGCGCCGGTGAAAGCGCCCTTGCGATGGCCGAAGAGTTGGTTTTCGAGCAGGTCCGCCGGGATGGCCGCGCAGTTGACCGCCAGGAACCGGCCGTCGGTCGGCCTGGCGGCCTGTGCGAACCGGTGGACGGCGCGGGCCAGCAGTTCCTTGCCGGTGCCGCTCTCGCCGAGGATCAGCACCGTCGAGGGAGTCGGGCCGACCTTCCGGGCCAGTTCCATCGCCTGGCGCATCGCCGGGCTGCGGCCGACCACCATCTCGCCGGTCTCGGCGTCGCGGTTCAACTCCCGACGCAGCCACTGGTTCTCCAGGAACAGGTCGCGTTGCTTGAGCAACCGCCGGATCTTGCCGAGCACCTCGTGGAGGATGATCGGCTTCATCAGGTAGTCGTGGGCCCCCTTCTGGAACGCCTCGACGGCCGTCTCGACCGTCGCGTAGGCGGTGATGAGGACCACGAACGTCTCCGGGCTGATCTTGGTCAGCCGCTCCAGCACCTCGATGCCATCCAGGCCCGGCAGGTTCACGTCGCACAGGGCCACGTCGAACTTCTGCCGGCCGGCCAGTTCAATTGCCTCCTCGCCGGTACCGCAGGCGGCGACCCCGAACCCCTCCTGCTGGAGGAACTCGGCCACCGTGTCGCGGATGACCGGCTCGTCGTCCACGACCAGGACATTCGCTGAAGTCTTCAAGTCGTCAAGTCCTCAAGTCGTCAGGTCGGAACAGAAGGGTCACCTGGTTAGTCGCGGGCGAAACGAAGTCCGGTTCGGGACTTGATGACTTGAGGGCTTGGTGACTTCCCCGAAGCCGGCAGTGTGACCCGAAACGCCGCCCCCTGGCCCGGCTCCGACTCGACCGCCACCGTCCCGCCGTGGGCCTCGACGATCCGCCGGATGACGAACAGCCCCAGCCCGGTGCCGTGCTTCTTGGTCGTGAAGTATGGGCGGAACAGCCGCGCCCGGTGGGCCGGGTCGATCCCGCCGCCGTCATCGGTCACGGTCAACACCACCCGGTCCCCGTCCGCCACGGCCGCGACCTCGATCCGGCCGCCCTTGCCGGTCGCATCGATGGCGTTGAGCACCAGGTTGAACACCACCTGCACGAACTGGTCGCGGACGCCGACCAGCGGTGGCAGGTCAGCGGCCGCGGTCGCGACGATCAGGCGGTTCTTGCCGCCCTTGTAGAACTTGGCGATGCCCAGCGCCTCGTCGATCACCTCGCGGACCGACACCCGCCCGCTCTGATCGCTGGCCGGGCGGCTGAACGTCACCAGTTCGCGGAGCGTCCCCTGGATGCGGGCGAGCTGGCCGGTGACGAGGCCGAGCTTTTCGCGCGTGTAAGCGTCCGGGTCGCGGCGCTCCAGCATCTGCACGACGCTGCTGATCGACGTGAGCGGGTTGCCGACCTCGTGGGCGATCCCCGCGGCCAGGAGGCCGAACGCGGCCATCTTCTCCTGGTGCAGCACCTGGGCCTGGGATTCCTCTAGTTCGCGGGTCCGCTCGGCGATCCGGGTCTCGAGCTGCGCCTGGTTCTCGCGGAGCGCCGCGTTAAGTTCGCGCAACTCCTCCCCAGCTCGCTTGAGGAGTTGGGCCATCGCCCCGGCCGCCCACGTCACCCAGACCAGGATGACGAGGGTGAGTAAAAACAGCGACGGGTTGCGGGCGTCGGCCGGCTCGGCGGCGTAGACAGCCGCGTAACTCAGGCAGTCCAACCCGCAGGTGACGAACGTCGTCCGCCGCGGATACCGGATGGCACAGCAGATCAGCGAGAGCAGGTAGTAGAACCGGAACGGGCTGTCCGGGCCGGACTCGTAGGCGCACAGCAGCCCGATGAACAGCGCCTCCATCGCCGAGATCAGGAGCGGGTAGCCGCGCAGGAACACCCGGCCGCGGAGGAAGAATGCGGTGTTCACCGCGGTGAACCCGACCCCCAGCAGCAGGATCGCGTTGAGTACCCCGCCGGCCGAGGTGGACGAGCCGAAGTTCACCAGCAGGAACCCGACGACCAGACCGAACCAGCGGATCCGAACGGCGATCGCCTCGGCCGCCAGCTCCCACCGGGAGTCGGACGGGCGCGGCGCAAGATCGGTCAGGAACGTGCGGACCGGACGGGGGAGCATGACCCCATTTTAGCGGACAGCCGGTCGCTGGCTGCACCGCCTTGCTCGTCGGGGTACAATGCGCGTGCCCTTCCCGCCCCCACCACAGGAGCCGGCCATGTCGTCCTCTCCCGACCGCCGCGAGTTCCTATCCGCCTCGGCCCTCGGCGCCGCCGGGCTGCCGTTACTAACCGGACTGCAACCGGTCCGCGCCGCCGACGCGAAACTGAACCCGGACCTCGTCCGGCTTGACTCCGGCATCGAACCACTGGTCCGCCTGCTGGAAGACACCCCACGCGATCGGCTGCTGGAGGAGGTCGCGGCGCGGGTCAAGAAGGGACTCGGCTACCAGGAGGTACTCGCTGCGCTGCTCCTCGCCGGGGTGCGGAACGTGCAGCCGCGGCCGAACGTCGGGTTCAAGTTCCACGCCGTGATGGTGGTCAACTCGGCCCACCAGGCGAGCCTCGCCGGGCCGGACGCCGAGCGGTGGCTGCCGATCTTCTGGGCGATCGACAATTTCAAGTCCGCCCAGGCGCAGACGCTCAAGGAGAGCGGTTGGCGGATGCGGCCGGTGGACGAGATGAAGCTGCCGCCCGCCCGCAAGGCGAAGACGGCGTTCACGGCCGCGATGGACGACTGGGACGAAGAGGCCGCCGACACGGCGGTCGCGTCACTGGCAAGAACGGCCGGCGCGAACGAACTCTTCGAGCTGTTCGCACGGTACGGCTGCCGAGACTTCCGCAGTATCGGGCACAAGGCGATCTTTGTCGCCGGGGCATTCCGGGCGCTACAGACGATCGGCTGGCATCACGCCGAGCCGGTGCTTCGGTCGCTGGCCTATGCACTGCTCAACCACGAGGGCGACAACCCGGCGAAGCGTGACGGCGACCCCGACCGCCCCGGCCGCAAGAACGCGGAGATGGCCAAGCGCATCCGCCCCGAGTGGGCCGGCGGCAAGGAGAACCCGGAAGCGACGGCCGAACTCCTGGCCACGCTCCGCGACGGCAGCGAACGGGACGCGGCCGAGAAGTCGGCGAAGATGCTCAACGACGGCGTCTCGCCGCGGTCGGTGTGGGACGGGCTGTTCCTCGGGGCTGGCGAGTGCCTGATGCGCCAGCCGGGGATCGTCGGGTTGCACACCCTGACCACGATGAACGCCCTGCGCTACGCCTTCGACGCCAGCGGCGACGACGAGACGCGCCGGCTGCTGACGCTGCAAGGGGCGTCGTTCCTGCCGCTCTTCCGCGAGGCGATGACCGGCCGCGGCAAGGTGAGCGATGCCCGCATCGACAAGCTCGAACCCGCCGGAAAGGCGGACAGTGCGGACGCGGTCTACGCCGAGTTGTCGCGGGACAAGGCGTCGGCGGCGCGGATGGCGCTGGGCTACCTGAAGGCGGACGAGCGGGCCGGCCAGAAGCTGATCGACACCGGCCGTCTCCTGGTCTTCCTGAAGGGGACCGACTCGCACGACTACAAGTTCAGCTCGGCGGTGATGGAAGACTACGCCAACGTGACACCGCACTGGCGGGACCGGTTCCTGGCCGCGAGCCTGTACTGGCTCAAAGGCTCCGGCGGCCGTGACGCGCCGATCGTGCAGCGGATCCATGACGCGCTGGCGTAGCGAGGTAAAGCGAGCGGGAGGCTTACGCCCCCCGCTCGCTTTACCTCGCTACCCCTCGTCCTGCTCGCGCAGCCGGGCCAGCACGCCGAAGTCCTCCAGCGTGGTCGTGTCCTGGCCGCCCTCGCGACCGGCGGCGATGTCCCGCAGCAGCCGCCGCATGATCTTCCCGCTCCGCGTCTTCGGCAGAGAGTCGGTGAAGCGGATGTCATCCGGCCGTGCCAGCGCGCCGATGTCCTTCGCCACGTGCGCCTTCAATTCGGCTTTCAGCTCCTCGCCCGGGGCGATCCCCTGCTTGAGCGTCACGAAGCAGCAGATCGCTTCGCCCTTCAGGTCATCCGGCCGGCCAACCACCGCGGCCTCCGCCACCTTCGGGTGGTGGACGAGCGCGCTCTCGACTTCCATCGTGCTCAGCCGGTGGCCGGAGACGTTCAACACGTCGTCCACCCGGCCCATCACCCAGATGTAGCCGTCCTCGTCCATCCGCGACCCGTCGGCGGTGAAATACACACCGGGGTAGTTGCTCCAGTACGTCGCCTTGTACCGCTCGTCGTCACCGTAGATCGTCCGCATTATGCTCGGCCACGGCCGCTTGACGACCAGGAACCCGCCCTGGTTCGCCGGCACTGGGTTGCCCTGCTTGTCCACCACCTCCGCGGCGATCCCGGGCAAGGGCTTCGTCGCGCTGCCCGGCTTGGTCGGCGTCGCCCCCGGCAGCGGGGAGATCATGATCGCGCCCGTCTCGGTCTGCCACCAGGTATCGACGATGGGGCACCGGCCGCCGCCGATGTGTTCGTGATACCAGATCCACGCCTCGGGGTTGATCGGCTCGCCGACCGTGCCCAGGAGCCGCAGGCTCGACAGGTCGTGCCCCTTCGGCCACTGGTCGCCCCACTTGACGAACGCGCGGATCGCCGTCGGGGCGGTATAGAAGACCGTCACCTTGTACTTGGCAATCATCTCCCAGAACCGGTCTTCGCGCGGGTGGTTCGGGGCGCCCTCGTACATGACCACCGTGCTGCCGTTGGCCAGCGGGCCGTAGACGATGTAACTGTGCCCCGTCACCCAGCCAACGTCCGCCGTACACCAGTAGACGTCCTGCTCCTTGATGTCGAACACCCACTTGTGGGTGAGCGACACCCCGAGCAGGTAGCCGGCGGTGGTGTGCAGCACGCCCTTGGGCTTGCCGGTGCTGCCGGAGGTGTACAGGATGAACAGTGGGTGTTCGCTGTCGAGCGGCTCGGCCGGGCAATCGGCGCTCGCGTCGGCGACCAGGTCGTGCCACCACAGGTCGCGGCCGGGCTTCATCTCGACGGCTGTATTGCACCGGTTGAAGACGATGCACTTCTCGACCGTCGGCGACTTGGCGAGTGCCTCGTCCACGTTCTGCTTCAGGGGCACCACCTTGCCCCGGCGGTAACCGCCGTCAGCGGTAATGACCAGCTTCGACCCGGCGTCGTTGTTGCGGTCCGCCACCGCGTCCGCCGAGAATCCGCCGAAGACGACCGAGTGCGCCGCCCCGATCCGGGCGCAGGCGAGCATGGCGACCGCCGCCTCCGGGATCATCGGCATGTAGATCGTGACCCGGTCGCCCTTCTGGATGCCGAGCTTCTTGAGGGCGTTGGCGAACTTGCACACCTCGCGGTGCAGGTCCTGGTATGTCAGCGTGCGGGTGTCGCCCGGCTCGCCCTCCCAGACGATCGCGGCCTTGGTCTTCCGTGGCCCGGTCAGGTGCCGGTCGAGGCAGTTGTGGCTGGCGTTGAGCTTGCCGCCGACGAACCAATTCGCGTGCGGCTGGTTCGACCAGTCGAGGACCTGCGTGAACGGCTCGAACCAGTCGAGGGTCTTCGCCTGCTCGGCCCAGAAGCCGTCGGGGTCGTCGGCCGCCCACTTGCGCAGCCGGTCGGCCTCCTCGGGCGACTTGATGTGGGCCGCGTCCGCGAACGCCTTCGACGGCGGGAAGACGCGGGTTTCCTTCAGCACGCTGGTGATGTTTTGGCCGGGAGAGGACATCGAATCACCTGACGGTACGGGGGCCTCTAAAACGAGGCTGGGTTTCCCGCTAAGCTTAGGGAGAGTTGGCGCGGTCCGCAATCGGGCCGCGGCCGCGAATGCGCCAGGAGGACCGGCCGTGCCCGACACGTTCACCATAGCCCTCGTCCAGATGCGCTGCGCCCCGGACGCGCCGACCAACCTCGCCAAGGCGGAATCGGCCATTGCCGACGCCGCGAAGCAGGGGGCGGAAATCGTCTGTCTGCCGGAACTGTTCCTCGGACCGTACTTCTGCCAGCGGGAGGACGCGGCCCTGTTCGACCTGGCCGAGCCGATACCCGGCCCGTCGTCGGACCGGCTGGCGGCCGCGGCGAAAAAGAACAAGGTCGTGGTCGTCGGGTCGCTGTTCGAGAAGCGGATGCCGGGGGTGTACCACAACACCGCGACCGTCTACGACACAACCGGCGAGTTGATGGGCCTGTACCGGAAGATGCACATCCCGGACGACCCACTCTACTTCGAGAAGTATTACTTCACCCCTGGCGACACCGGCTGGAAGGTGTTCAACACGAAGCCGGCGAAGGTTGGGACGCTGGTCTGCTGGGATCAGTGGTATCCCGAGGCGGCCCGGCTGACGGCGCTGGCGGGTGCGGAAGTGATCTTCTACCCGACGGCGATCGGCTGGCACCCGAAGGAGAAGGCCGAGTACGGCGAAGCCCAGCACTCCGCCTGGGAGACGAGCATGCGCGGCCACGCGATCGCCAACGGCACCTACGTCGCGGGGGTCAACCGGATCGGCCACGAGCTACCACCAGACGGGAGCCGGGATGGCGGGCTGGAGTTCTGGGGCGCGTCGTTCGTCTCGGACCCGTTCGGTCGCGTCATCAAGCGGGCCAGCCACGACAAGGAGGAGTTGCTGGTCGTGACGTGCGACCGGAAGTTGATGGAGGACGTGCGTCGGAACTGGCCGTTCTTCCGCGATCGGCGGATCGACGCCTACGGCGGCATCACGAAGCGAGTCGCGGACTGATCTGTACGCCAACGAAAAAGGCCCGGGGCCGCGGTTATCCCGCGGCCCCGGGCTTTTCGCTACTACTTGCCGTCCTTCTCCTTCTTGTCCTGTCCCTTGCCCTTCTCCTTACCCTTCTCGGGTTTCGGGGCCTGCTTACCCGGAGGCGGAGGCGGGGTCTTGGG
>DATLIF010000424.1:0-11719 GCA_035539575.1 Fimbriiglobus sp.
CTGTTAAACGGCAGACGGGCGATCAGGGCAACCTCCAGCACTGGTAGTGAGGTGTCTGAGAAATCGGACCTCATCATCAGAAAAATTGTTGCAACCCGCGCAAGCGGGACTTAACATGGGCGGACACGGGACAAGGATTCGCCCCACAGTCTCGCGGATGACCGGACGGAGTCGGTATCTCCCCACGTCCGCACCCGCTGTGCCACGTCCCAACGACGGCCAACCGGCCCGTCTGTTGTTCGGTTCTCAGTCCGATTTCGTTCCACGTGGCCCCGTCCGGAAGGAGTGCCGCAATGATTGCTGCCCCCGTCCTCCCTCCACCCTCGCCCGAAGCCGTGCTGTCTTCCAGCCCGCTGCCGGAACTCCGGCGTCTGGTGGTCACCACCAGCGAGAACGAGGTTGTGATTACCGGCCGGGTGTCGAGCTATTACCTCAAGCAGCTCGCGCAGGAGTCGCTTCGCGGCACCGTCGGCCTGCGGAAGCTTCTCAATCGCGTCGAGGTCCGTCGCTGATCGGTCGCCCACGGGTTTCGGCCCTTGGGCCGCGGCCCCTGTCACTCGTCCGCCTCGCTCCCGTCGTCCAGACCGTGCTTGCGTATCAACTTGCGGACCGTGGCGCGGGCCAGTCCGAGCCAGCGCCCCGCCACCAGCCGGTTCCCGTCGAGCTGCCGCAACACCTCCCCGAGTAGTGCCGGCTCCGCCTCGTCGAGTAGCGCCTGATACAGTTCCGCCGGTTCGGTCCCCTTTGCCTGATGTGACTTCTCGCGGACCCACTCCCGCACCACGGCGGCAAGCCGGTCCCGGACCGTCTGACCCGGCGGCAGCGCCATCGGGTCCGGGAAATGTTCCGGAAGTATCGACCCGCCGCGGGCGACGATGGCCGCGTGTTCCAGGGCGTTGCGTAGCTCGCGGACGTTGCCGGGCCAGCTACGCGATCTCAGGTGTTCCACCGTCTCCGCCGGCAGCACCGATCCATCGGCAAACCGCCGCAGGAAATGATCGGCCAACAGGGGGATGTCGTCGGCCCGGTCGCGGAGCGCCGGTAGGTGGATCGGGTAGACATTCAGTCGGAAGAACAGATCGTGGCGAAACCGCCCGGCGGCGACCTCGGCGGACAGATCCGCGTGGGTGGCCGACACGACCCGGACGTTAACCCGCTGCGCCTCCGTGCCGCCAACGGGCAGGACTTCCTGCCGTTCCAGTACGCGAAGCAGCTTCGCCTGGACGGGCAGGGGGATGTCGGCCAACTCATCGAGAAAGACGGTCCCACCGTCGGCCAGCGCCAGCAGCCCCGTCCGGCTGCGGTCGGCTCCGGTGAACGCGCCCTTCGCGTGGCCGAACAGCTCACTCTCGACGAGGTTCGGGTTCAGCGCGGCCAGGTGGACCGGCAGGAACGGCTTTTCGCGCCGCGGGCTGTTGGCGTGGACGGCCCGGGCGACGAGTTCCTTTCCGGTGCCGCTCTCGCCGGTGACGAGCACGCAGGCGTCGGTCGGGGCGACCAGCGCGATCCGCTTGAAGACGATCTGCATCGCCGGGCTGCGGCCGACGAGGGCGTCTTCCGGCGAGCCGCGTCGAGCGCCTGGGACAGGTCGAACGGCTTGGCGAGGTAGTCGAACGCCCCGCCCTCGACCGCCTTGACCGCGGTGGCGAGGTTCCCGTGCGCCGTGATGACAATCACGGCCGCGTCGGGTGCCACGTCCTTGAGCTTCGCCAGGGCGGTCAGCCCGTCCATCCCCGGCAGCCGCACGTCGAGGAAGACGGCGTCCGGCGGGTGGCGCTTCGCCTGGGCGATCCCGTCCTCGGCGGTGGCGGCGACGGCAGCCCGGTAACCTTCCCGCTCGCACGCCTTCCGCAAGGCCCAGGCGACCGACTCCTCGTCGTCGATGATCAGGATGGATGGCATACGGGCATCATACCGCGGCTGTAGGTGGGGACGGCGGGTCGGCAACGAGACGACGCCTGTAGTTCGTCAGGAATGTACTGATCGCGGCGGCGATTCCGTCACCAGGTGGGTCTTGGACGGCGGAAAGCGACACGTCCTCCTCGTCGTCCAGACGGACGATGATGTGAAGTTCCGCGAGTCGGCTACATAGCGTCGAACTCTTCAAAGCGGTCAGCACACTATCGGTTGCCCGGACGCTATCAACGGTGAGCCGACGAACCGCCGCCAGGAACGGTGACGCGGCCATCGCGCGTATCACCCAGGCGTCGGTTGGCCCATAGGCCCACTGGTCAATCCCGTGGTCGTACTGCTTCCGGCAGGCCAATCGGAGGCAGGTCACCCGGGACAGGTAGGTTGCATTAGCCAGTTCGCGTTCGCTACCGTCGAGCCCGCTCAGGGTTAACTCGCGGGGGCAGATAAGCGGCCACCAGTGGTCAGAGGTCTTGATGAAGACCGCCGCCTCGACCGTGAGTGCCGGGGCGCAGATCCCCCGTGGAAAGTGGTCCATCGAGAGCGGGTTCCCGTCAAAGGCCGGGGCGTTCTCCGCCAGGACTTGCTTCCATAGCTTGAACCGCTGCTGTCCCAGTATTGTTCGCTCGTTCCGTGGCAATTCTTCTCGCACGAGTCGGCACGAGAGCCGGACGAACTCGGCGTACGCCTGCTGCCCGTGTTCCTCCATCCAGTGGAGTAAACCAGTCGTGGGACGTCGTCGTCCGGGCTGGCCCGGATCACTTCGAGGAAGGCGTCGGCGTCGGTCATGTGGCAATCTTACCGCGGCCGCCGTCTTCCTGGGAGTTTCACTCGACCCTCGGCCGGCGGGTCGTATCCTCACCCGCGGACCCCTTCCCGGAGGACGCCGATGCCGCGCGCCGCCGCTACCCTGGTGCTCATGGCCCTATCGATGCCCGCCCTTGCCGCCGACCCGTGGGTCGAGATCATCGCCCACCGCGGCGCCTCGCACGACGCGCCGGAGAACACCGTCGCGGCCATCAAGCTCGCCTGGGAGCAGAAGGCCGACGCCGCCGAGTTCGACGTCTACCTGTCGAAGGACGGCCAGGTCGTCGTCATGCACGACAAGGACACTGAGCGCACCGCCGGCGTCAAGAAGCTCGTCGCCGACTGCACGCTCGCAGAGTTGCGCAAGCTGGACGTCGGCAAGTGGAAGGCCCCGAAGTTTGCCGGCGAGAAGGTCCCGACCCTGGCCGAGATGCTGGCGACGGTGCCGGCCGGGAAGAAGGTGTTCGCCGAGGTGAAGTGCGGCCCGGAGATCGTCCCCGAGTTGATCCGTGGGCTGAAGGCATCGAAGCTCATGCCGGAACAAACGCCAGTCATCTGTTTCAACGCGGACGTGATCGCGGCCGTGAAGAAGGCGCAGCCGGACCTGCCGGCGTACTGGCTGGCTGGTCTGAAGGAGAACAAGAAAAAGAAGACCCTGCCGCCGACCGCCGAGGAGGTGATCGCGACGGCAAAGCGAATCCACGCCGACGGGGTGGACCTCCAGGCAGCGCCGCTCCTCGACAAGACCTACGCGGACAAGGTAAAGGCGGCCGGCCTGCGGCTCTTCGTCTGGACGGTAAATGACGCGGACGAGGCGCGGCGGATGGTCGAGATCGGTGCCGAGGGCATCACGACCGATCGTCCGGAGTGGCTGCGCGAACAGTTGGCGAAGTGAGTTCACTCCTGGGGCACAGCGTACGTGCGGTGATGGCAGACGAAATGGAAACCGAGACGTTCGTAGAGCGGAACGCTCTTCGGCCCGGACCGCAGACATGCCGACTTGCAGCCCTTCGTCGCCGCGTCGGCCAGGAGCGCCCGGGTGACGGCCGCGCCGATCCCCTGGCCGCGGTACGCCTCCAGCGTCGCCAGGCCGCTGACCACGGCCGTCCGCCCCGACCGGTGGTAGCCGCCCACCGCCACCGGCTCGCCTCGCCACTCGCCGATCACCCAGTGCATGTCCGGGTCACGAAAGAACGCAAGTGACGGCATGAACAGGTCGGCCAGCTCCAGCGGCGACCCGAAGGCGGTGATGGCTACCCGTTGGAACGTGCGCCAGTCCGCCTCGGTGAGGACAGGGCGGACGACCAGGTCCGCGGGGGCCGGGGAACCCGCGACGATCTCCGGCATCACGAACGCCGGCTCGTCCTCCGCCACCTGCCAGCCCCGCGTTCTCAACTCGTCCTCGACCGGGTGTCCGGCGTCCCCTTCGACCAGCACGCCCCAGCCCTGATCGGCTTCGGAGAAGAAGTCGCGGGCGACGGGCAGGATGGCGTCGAGCGGCGGCGTCTCGGTGAGGCAAGCGGCGAAGTTGAACCCCGGGCCGGGCAACTCGCTGCCGGTCATCGCCACCCCGTTCCAGGTGCGGAACCGGCCGCGGCGGTAGTGCTTCAGGAACGGGGCATCGGTCAGGCTCAGCGCCTCATGAGCGATCCGGCAGAGGACGGGCGGCATGTGATGGCCCGGTTCGGGTCTGGTGGGGGAAGGGACACGGCGGCGGGCCGGGGGTTCACTCCGGCTCCTCCCACACGCTGCTGTACGCCCCGATCTGCTCGAAGTAGCCGAGCATCCGCCCGTAGAACTCGTGGTTCGCCAACGTCGCGCTGTCGCCGACGACGATCAGCTTCCGCCGCGCGCGGGTCAGGGCCACGTTCGTCCGCCGCACGTCGGCCAGGAAGCCGATCTCCCCCTCCGGGTTCGACCGCACCAGCGAGAGGACGACCGCCTCCTTCTCCCGACCCTGGAACCCGTCCACGCTGTCGATCTCCAGCCCCGGCACCGGCAGCAGATCCCGCAGCCGCCGGACCTGGGCCGCATACGGGGCGATCACCGCGATGCCGGTCGGCGACACTCCGGCGTCGAGCAAGGCGCGGACGTACTTCGCGGCCAGCGCCGCCTCCTGCGGGTTACGGCGGCTCTCGGTGTCTTCTTCTTGCTCCTCGTCGTACCCGGCCCCGGCGGTGTCGATGAACTTCACCGGCTCCTCGGTCAGCGGCTCGGCCCGCACGTCGGGCAGGTCGCACAGCCGATGGCCGATCACCGACTCGTCCGCGATCAGTTCGCCGCCGTAGAACTCGACTGACGAGAACCCCATCACCGCCGCGTGCATCCGGTACTGCACGGTCAGGAGCCGGGAGACGCCGGGGCCGAACTGGGCCATGACCCGTTCCATCAGGCTGACGGCCAGCCCGCGCTCGGCCGCCTCCGGCGAGAGGACCGTCGGCGGCAACTGGCACGGGTCGCCGGCCAGCACGACCCGGTCGGCGCGGAGCAGGGGAACCCAGCTCGCGGGTTCTGTGCTCTGGCACGCCTCGTCCAGCACCGCCAGGTCGAACCGCCTCTTGCCTAGTGTCTCGCTGTCCACGCCGGTGAGCGTCGCACAGACGACCGCGGCCGAGTCGAGGACTCGCTCGACGGCGAGTTGCTCCAGCTTTCGGGCCTCGGCGAGCAGGTCGCGGCCCTCGGCACGGAGAGCCTGCTTTTCACCCGGTTGTGGCTTGGCCTTGGTCCACCGGTCGGCCTTGCGGAACAGGGCGCGAGCCTCGCGGGCGAACTTGCGGGCCTGCCGGGCGTCCGGGTGCGACTGCACCATCAGGTCCAGTGCGCGGTCGCGCAGCCTCGGTGCGACGCGGGCCGGGTGGCCGAGCCGCACCGGCTCCAGGCCGACCGCCAGCAGCTTGTCGAGCAGGTTGTCCACCGCCGCATTGCTCGGGGCGCAGGCGAGTACCTTCTCCCCGCGGGCGACGGCGCGGCGAATCAACTCGACGACGGTGGTGGTCTTGCCGGTCCCGGGCGGGCCGTGGATGACGGCGACGTCCGCGGCGGAGAGCGCGAACTCGACGGCGGCGAGTTGGGGAGGGTTGAGCGGCGAGCCGGGAGCGTCAGCGCCCGGAGGGCGCCCTCCGGTCGCTGACGCTCCCGGCTCGCCAGGCTCGGGGCTCGCCCAGGTCGGCTCAACTTCCCCCAGCAGTACCGTCCGCAACTCGGCCAGCCGGTCGCCCTCCGCGGTGCCGGCTCGCGCCAGTGCCGCCAGTTGCCGTTGCCGCGACGCCTCGTCGGGCGACAGGTCGAGCCGCCACGTCGCATCGTCGGGCAGGTCCAGGTCCGGCTGCTCGAACGCGACGGAGATGGTCCGCTCGGCGCGATCGCTCACCACGCCGCGGAGGCTTACCGGGCGGTTTGTACCGGTCTGGGTGAGGACCACCGGCGCCCCCGGCTGCAACCGGTTGGGTGGCAGCGGCATGCCCTTGTTAATGCTGGCGAACGTCAGGATCAGCCGGCCGCCCAGCCCGGCGTCCTCCTCGATCACGACGAGTTTCGCGAGCGCCGTCCCGTCCTCGGCGACCCCGCGGACGGCGCGTAGCTTGAACTGCTCGCGTTCGGCCTCGGCTTCCAAGTGCAGGAGTCTGGCGAGGCGGTCAAAGTGCTCGTGCGAGCCGGCCCGCTTCGCGGCGTCGGCGTACCGGGCGCGGACGGGCCGTTCGCGGAATGTGGCCCCGTCGAGCGCGGCGACCAGACGCACGGCGTGGCCGTCCGGCACCTCGACGCGGGCGGCGCTGCCGAGCAGCGTGATCTTGCCGATCTGCTTGCCGTCGATTTTGCCGGTGCCAGCGACGAACCGCAGCACCTCCCCCGGGGTGGCGTTTCGCGGCAACGGTTCGATGTGGAGTTGTGCCATGCGGACCTTTTATCTGATGAGCCGTGGGGTTTACCCTCTCGGCTCGTCAAGAGACGAAGGCGACCGGGTCCCGTTCGGCGCGGCTGGCCCAGGTCGTCGCGCCGGGGAACGCCTCCGCGAGCCGGCCGGCCAGGTCTTCGAGGCCAGGCCGCTCGGTGGCGTAGTGCCCCGGCAGCAACACCCCGACGCCGGCATCCCGCGCCGTGAGGCAGTCGTGGAACCGCATCTCCCCGGTCAGGAACGCATCCGCGCCGGCCTTCATGGCATCGCTCAGAAACTCCCCGGCCGCCCCGCAGGCGACCGCCACGCGCCGCACGTTTTTCGCCGGGTCGCCGATCAGTTGCAGGAAGCCGGCGTTCAGATTCGCCTTCGCGGTCCGGGCCAGATCGTCGAGCGGCGTCGGGTTCGCCAGTTCGCCGACGCGGCCCTCGCCGGGACCGGGCGCCGGCCGCAGCGGGTACACGTCATACGCCGGCTCCTCGTAGCTGTGTGCCGCTCTCATCGCCGCGACCGCTGCATCGACACGCCCCTCGGGGACAACCACCTCCAACCGCCACTCGCTGACCTCCTCGCGGCGGCCCTTCTCGCCGACCGTCGGGTTGGTCGCGTCGGTGCCGAAGAACGTGCCGGTGCCGGCCAGCCTGTAGCTGCACTGCTCGTACTGGCCGATCACCCCTGCCCCCGCGGCGAACAGCGCGTCGGACACTTTCTGCAAGTCCGAGTCCGGGACGAACACCACCAGCTTGCATTCCCGACGACCGTCGCGCTTGCGGAGCGGCTTCACGTTCGTCAGCCCTAGCCGCCTCGCCAGACCATCGTTGATCCCGCCGGGGCAGTTGTCGAACGCGGTGTGCGGCGAGTACACCGCGACGCCGTGCCGCAGCAGCGGGAGCAGGACGCGTCCGTCGGGGGTGTTCGGTGTCAGTCGCTTTGCCCCGCGGAACAGGACCGGGTGGTGCGAGACGATGAGTTGCACGTTCTCCGCAACGGCTTCCGCGGCCACGTCCGGCGTGACGGTCAGGCAGGTCATGACGCGGTCGGCGGGACCGGCCGGATCGCCGGCGAGCAGGCCGACGTTGTCCCACTCGGCGGCCGAGGCCGGCGGGGCGAAACGGTCCAGGTACGCGGTCACGTCGGCGACGGTCGGCATGGAACGAACTCCGGGGCGGAACAGTGTGGTGGATGATACCCACGTCCGCGCCGCGCGGGTATAACACGACCACCCGCCGATACCCCAGGTGCTCCATGCCCCGAATCGCTCTCGTCGCCCTGCTCCTCTGCACCGCCCCGGCGTTCGCCCAGCCGAAGAAGGACCTGCCGCGCGTCCTGCTGTTGGGCGACTCGATCCGCATCGGCTACGCCCCGCTCGTCGCGAAGAAACTCGACGGCGTCGCGGTCGTCGTCCACCCCGACAAGGAGAACTGCGCCGACACGCCGACCACGCTCAAGGGCCTCGACCGCTGGCTGACGGACGCGAAGCCGGACGTGGTCCACTTCAACTGCGGGCTGCACGACCTCAAGCTCGACAAGAAGATGAAGACGTATCAAGTCCCGCTGGAGCAGTACGAGGCGAACCTGAAGCGGATCGTCGAGCGACTCCGGAAGGCGACGCCGCACGTCGTCTTCGCCGCGACGACGCCGATTCTGGATGACCGCCACGCCGCACGGAAGGCCGCGTTCGACCGGCTCGACGCCGATGTGAGGCGCTACAACGCGGTGGCCACGAAGACCATGCTCGCCCTCGGCGTGCCGGTCCACGACCTGAATCGCATCGTCGTCGCGAACGACCCGGCGAAGATGCTCGGCAAGGACGGCACCCACTACACCCTCACGGCCAACGAGTTACTCGCCGATGCCGTCGCGGATTGCATCAAACGTCAACTTTACGCAATCACCCTGCCGAAGCGGAAGCCGCCGGAGTCCGGGCCGGACGCGGTGAGAGCCTACAAGCAGGCCGAGACGGTGCAGGACGCTGAGGTCCCGGAGGCGTTCCGCAAGATCACCGTGCCGGCGTTCCCGGTGCCGACCTCGAAGGCCGAGTGGGCGTCCCGCCGCGCCGACGTGAAGGCGAAGGTGGTGGCGTCGCTGGGCGACCTGCCGCCGCGGCCGGCTCAGCCGAAGGTGCGGCTCGTCTCGGCGGAGCAGCGTCCCGGTTTCCGCGTCGAGCGGTTCCTGCTGGACAACGGCCTCGACGGTGAGATGTCGGCGATGATGCTGATCCCGGACGGCCTCAAGGGGCCGGCCCCGGCGGTCCTCTGGCTGCACTCGTCGAGCTACGACCACCGGCAACTGCTCGTCCCGAACACCAACGGCGGCGAAGAGCCGCTGGGCCTGACGTTCGTGAAGCGCGGCTGGGTGGTGTTTGCCCCGGACGCGGCGTGGTACGGCGACCGCGTGGGGCAGGGGCCGTCCGGGCCGCGCGAGACGACGACCACCCAGCAGGCCAGCCAGCACAAGTACCACCTCTGGTTCGGCCGGACCCTGTGGGGGATATTCGTCCGCGACGACCAGGTGGCGCTCGACTACCTCTGTTCCCGGCCGGAAGTTGACGCCAAACGGATCGGCGCCACCGGCATGAGCATGGGCAGCACCCGGAGTTGGTGGCTGGCCGCGGTGGACGACCGGGTCGCGTGCGCGGTCGGGGTGGCGTGCCTGACCCGCTACGAGAACCTACTGCGGCACGGCCAGCTCCGCCAGCATGGGCTCTATTACTTCGTCAACGGGCTGCTCAAGCACTTCGACACGGAGGCGGTGGTGGCACTGATCGCGCCGCGGCCGATGCTGTTCCTGACGGGCGAGCTGGACGCCGGCAGCCCGGCCGACGGCATCACGGTGATCGAGGACAGGGCTGGTGGCGTGTACCGCGCCGCCGAAGCGGCGGACCGGTTCAAGAGCGTTCGCTACCCGGACGTCGGACACACCTACACGCCCGCGATGCGACGGGAGATGCTGGCGTGGTTCGACCGCTGGTTGCGGTAAATCCCAATCCCTAGCACCAGATCCCAACAAAGAGACCGGATTGGGATTTGGTGCTTGGGATTTGGGATTTCCCCGACGGGGTTTACCCGGCCGCCGGGTTCCTGTGCCTCCCGTTGCGGAATAGCATGCCGCTCAGCACCCAGACCCCGCCGGCCAGCAGGACCGCGAACGCGGCCATGACGGCAGTCTCCATGCGACGCCCTCCGCAAGACCCGCGGCCGACGTGTTACAGGGGGCCGCGAGCGATGAAACCCGGCCGACCCGCGGCCGGGCATGACCGGATTATCTCATTCAGGACCTGGAAGTCCAAATTAATTCCGGCCTGTCTCCGCCTCAGGCGGCGGGCTTTGCCCGCAGGGCTGCCACGGCCTGTCGGATCAGTTCTCCGCCCTGGTCTAACACCCGCTGCCGCCACCGGGGTGATGCCGGGCAGAAGAGTTCGATGAGTCGCGCCTTCGCTCGTCGCGTGCCGGGGTCGTCGGGCCGGCCCCAGTGGTGCGCCTGGTTCTCGGCGCGGATGCCGGCCAGCACCGTCAGGATCGGGTACGTCCCGAACTCGACGCACAGGAACAGGTAGTCGCGATCGCCGGCCATCTCGGGACACCACCGGCCGAACCCGCCGCGGGTGTGATACGCCACGCCGCGCGGCTCCGACGGCTCGTACACCCCGGGGCCGAACCACCTCACGACTCGCTCGACGGTTTCCGGCGGGAACGGGTCTTCGGCCAGGAGCTTGTACGTCGCCCACCGGCCCAGCCCGGTGTGGAAGTCGAGATGGATCACTCCCGGCGCGTCGGAGAGCCAGTCGGGGAGACGGTCGCGGAGAATAAGCTGGCTCTCGCTCGGGCCGTGGCCGCCGAAGAACACTCCCCGCGGGAAGTCGTACTGGCCGCCGGCGACCGCCTGCTTGATCGGCCCGTAGCCGTATCGTAGGATCGCCGCCATCGCCCGCGGCTCGAACCAGTCCAGCCGCGACGGCGGCCGGCGCGGGCTCAGGACGTGGTCGAGTGCGGCGTAGGTCGGCGAACTCCCGGCGAACTTCTGCCCGTCCAGCAGGAAGTTGCGGTTCAGATCGACGTTCGTCTCGTCGAACCGCCGCAGGTGGGCGAACCCGAACGGGCTGAGCGCGTGCAGGAACACGCAGCGCACCCCGGCCGGCGGCCCGGTGCGGCCCCACTCCTCCAGCGCCGCGGCCTGGACCGCCGACCCGAAGAACCCCTCGACGCCGTGGACCCCGCTCGACACCAGCAGCACCGGCTCCCGCCCGCCCGCGGCCGACACCGCCGCGTCAATGGTCAGTTCCTCGCCGCCGGGGCCGCGGGCCGCGATCGGGTGCGTGTGGACCGCCCATCCGAGCCGCGCGGCGGCCGCCCGGAACCGGTCCCGGGCGGAGAAGTAGTCCGGGGAGAACGTCACACGAGATCCTGCTGGGGTAAGGGAGGCTGCCCGGCCTAGTATCCAATGTAGGAGCCTTCCCGACACCAGGAGGACGACACGATGGCCACGAAAGCCGCCACTCAGCCGACTCACAATGGCGCCGCACTGAAGACCTTCTCGACGCGCAACGACCTGCCGGCCGACGCCCGGCAGAAGCTGATCAAGCTGCTCAACCAGCAGCTCGCTGACACCACGGACCTGCGCACCCAGACCAAGCACGCCCACTGGAACGTCAAGGGGCCGAACTTCATCGCCCTGCACAAGCTCTTCGACGAGCTGGCCGAACAGCTCAGCGAGTTCGCGGACGAGATCGCCGAGCGGGCGACGGCACTCGGAGGCGTGGCGACCGGGACCGCCCGCGTCGTCGCGGCCAACAGCCGGGTGCCGGAGTTCCCGGCCGACGCCTTCGACTGGAAGGCGGTCGTGACGGCCCTCGCCGACCGGTACGCGAACCTGGCGAAGTCCAGCCGCGAGGCGATCGACGCGAGCGACGATCTCGGCGACAAGAACACGGCGGACCTGTTCACCGAGGTGTCCCGCGGGCTAGATAAGTCCCTGTGGTTCCTGGAGGCTCACATCACCCACAGCGAGTAGCGGTAAACTGAGGGATGATCCGGCCTATTGGGAGGGCGAGGCTTCCGCTGAGCTGGGCTTGAGAAGGCTCGGCGGGAGCCTCGCCCTCCCAAACTG
>DATLIF010000425.1:0-4208 GCA_035539575.1 Fimbriiglobus sp.
CCTTTGGGAGTCCATCCATGGCCCGCACGGCAGCCTTCGGGTTGTCGTGCCCCCGCCCCGTTGCAGCGGGGCGGGGGACCGTCCATTCCGTACCGCGATTCCGTACCAGAGAGGGGACCGGAAACCCGGACTCGCGACAAGTCCCTGGTTTCCCAGTGGGCAGAGCCGGGATTGAACCGGCGACCTAGCGATTTTCAGTCGCTCGCTCTACCAGCTGAGCTATCTGCCCAAAGCGGACAGGCGTTTTATAAGCGCGTCGGTCCGCGCCGTCAACGGAGAGACACCAAGGTTTCTCTTCAGGTTCGCATCTCACTTCCCAGCGGCGGCGGTCAACTCCAGGGTCACCCGCGCGGCGTCGTCGGCGAGTTTGCGGACGTCCTGCGTGATCCGCATCGAACAGAACTTCGGCCCACACATCGAGCAGAACTTCGCCGACTTGAACACCTCCTGCGGCAACGTCTCGTCGTGCATCCGCCGTGCCGTCTCCGGGTCCAGGGAGAGGTCGAACTGGCGATTCCAGTCGAACTCGAACCGGGCCTTCGATAGCTCATCGTCACGCTTCCGGGCGTTCCGCCGGCCGCGGGCGATGTCACCGGCGTGAGCGGCGATCTTGTACGCGATCACCCCCTGGCGAACGTCATCCTTGTTCGGCAGCCCCAGGTGCTCCTTCGGGGTGACGTAGCAGAGCATCGCGGCACCGGCCTCGGCCGCCAGGGCAGCTCCGATCGCACTGGTGATGTGGTCGTACCCGGGGGCCACGTCCGTCACCAACGGACCCAGCACGTAGAACGGGGCCTCATGACACAGCTCTCGCTCCTTCTCCACGTTCATCTTCACCAGATGCATCGGGATGTGGCCCGGCCCCTCGATCATCACCTGGCAGCCGTGTTCCCACGCCTTCAGCGTCAGTTCGCCTAGCGTCTTCAGTTCCGCGAACTGCGCCGGGTCGTTGGCATCCGCCAGCGACCCGGGCCGCAGACCGTCGCCGAGGCTGAACGTCACGTCGTATGCCCGCATGATCTCGCACAACTCGTCGAAGTGCGTGTACCACGGGTTCTGCTGGTGGTGCGCCACCATCCACGCCGCCATCAGCGACCCGCCGCGGCTGACGATCCCGGTCACCCGGTCCCGGGTCAGCGGGACGTGCTCCAGCAGCACCCCGGCGTGGATCGTCATGTAGTCCACGCCCTGCTTCGCCTGGTGCTCGACCATGTCGAGCAGCATCCGCGGGGTGATGTCGCGCGCGTCCTTGACGTTCTGGATTACCTGGTACGCCGGCACCGTCCCGATCGGGACCGGGCTGGCATCGATGATCGCCTGTCGGATGCCGTCGATGTTGCCGCCCGTGGACAGGTCCATGACCGTGTCCGCGCCGAGGTGGACGGCGGTGTGTAGCTTCTCCAACTCGTCGTCCACCTTGCCGGTGACGGCCGAGTTGCCAATGTTCGCGTTGATTTTGCACGCCGACGCGACCCCGATCGCCATCGGCTCCAGCTTCTTCGTCAGGTGGACCTTGTTCGCGGGAATCACCATACGGCCGCGGGCCACCTCGCTCCGGACCAGTTCCGGGTCGAGATCCTCGCGGACGGCGACGTACCCCATTTCGGGAGTGACAATACCCTGACAGGCGGATTCGAGCTGGGTCATGGCTGAAGTGCGGAATGAGGAGTTCGGAACGCGGAATGAAGACAGGAACTGGGGTGGGTGGGATTCCGCACTCCGAGTTCCGCACTCCGCGTTCGGGATCGCCTCCCTACGCCGGCGCGACCCGGTTCAGGTTCAGAGGGTGTGTTCTCAGCCCACCCGTCCGGGGCGGGCACCCCTGGCGATTCACTTTTGTTGTAAACGACCGGCGGCCGCGGGACAATCCCGCGGCCGCTCGATCGAGGCAGGCTACCCGATCAGAACCGGACGCCGAGGGTCAGCATAGCGTTGATGTCCTGAATGTTGCCGTCCTGTGGCGGGACCAGGTTCATCCAGTTGTGACCCCACTCCGCTCGTAGCCCGCCGAACAAGATCCACGCGCCCATTGACCGCTCCCAGTCCCAGTTCGCCCCGACGTAGATGCCGTGCGAGATACCGCTGCGGCGGAGGTAGTTCGTCGGGTCGGCGACCGGCTCCAGATCGACGTGGTTGGTCCCCCACCGACCGCCGACGTCCAGCCCGACCCGGCTGTTCCAGTCCGCCTCTGCGCAAACGTGGCCCGGTCCGTTGAGCCACCAGAACCGGCCCAGGGCGTAGTTGAAAGTGGTTCTGTGCAGCGCCCGGACCCGGAACGGGTGGATCTCGTCTGGACCGGCGGGCTGTCCGAAGTTCGGGTCGTTGGGGTCGCTGACCGTCTCCCGCGGCGAGAAGACATTAATGACCCGGTCAGCACCCCGCGTGTAGGTGTACCCCAAGCCCAGATCGAGATACCATGCCGAGTCCCCAGCCTGGTTGAAGAACAGCGACCGGCCGCCGCCGGTGACGTTCCAGCCGAACTTCAGCGCACCGTCGAATACGTTACCGCCGCCGATGACAAAGCTCGGCCCGGTCCGGGCGTAGAGTTCGTATGTCACCGGCCCGTTGGCCCCGACCGGGCCGCAGCACCCGGCGGGTGTGTCGCCGCACCACAAACCCGGCTCGGCAGCCGGTGCATGGCTGACAGCCGGCATTCCGGCCGGGGCGGTCAGGACGGCAGTCGGCGCCCCCGCCCCGAGGGATGTCTGTGGTGGCGGTGGTAGCGGGGTGCCCGGGCCAGGCTGGGCAGCCACCGCCGGGCCGACGAGTAACATGACTCCCACCACCCCGAGTCGGATTCGCTGCGCCGCCATGTGTTCCTCACCTTCGACTCGCGGGGCGCGACCCTCCCCCACCACGCGGGGCCGACGGTCCCACTTCCCGGACTAGTTTCGGCAGCGCAGTCGGCCGAACTTGACGGTTCTTCCGGCCGTGCCGGCCTCGCGGATCGCAGGGCCATCACACCGCTGTTTGTTAACCCATGACCCGGCGGGTATAAGAAACCAGGTAAGTCATCGCGGTCGGGGAACTTCATGGAACTGGTCGAGCTGCGGAACCTGGACGATGCCCGGGAGTACATCCTGCAAGGGCTCTGGCTCCAGCGAGTCGTCCCGCCGACTGCGAACCTGGTCCGGACGGCCCTGGAGTGGTCGCTGGAGATCGCCTCCGGTGGTCAACCGTTGCCGCCGGTGGGGTTCGTCGCCGACCTCGGCAACGTCGCGTTCGGCCTCGACCGCGGTCGGCAGGCCAAGGAACACCCGGAGGTGCCCGGCTGGCCTCACGCCCTGGCCCGAAGCTACGAGGACCATCTGCTCGGTAAGGTCTACTCCGACTGGAGTTTCGAGCGGGCCACCGACGCGCTCCGCCGGTACACCGGCCGCGACCAGGCAAAGGGGCTGACGTATGTCGTGCGTCAGGTCCGCGAGCGTGCCCGGCTCGGCGGGGTGGATCTCTCACCGGCCGTACTTCGCGGTATGATCCCGATCCCGGGCGAGGAGCTACTGGCCCAGGGGTATACCAGCCTCACCGAAAACGGCCCGGTGCCCTTGCTCGTCCACCAGTACGAGGCCCTGGTCAGCGCGGCCCGGCGGCTTGCCGAGGTACTCGGCCCGGAGGACGTGATCGCGCTCGAACAGCGGACCGCGCTGGCCGACATGGGCCAGTACGTCGCCCACCGGCAGATCCTTCAGATGACGGCCCACATGGAGTCCCGACTGCCGCATCGACCGCCGCGGCCGCTGGCGGGCCGCAAGGAGGTCCCGACCCGGGTAACGGACGAGGACCAGTACCCGGTCGGCGGGTATTCGTCGATCTCCACCCGGGGGTCGATCGAGAGCCTGCTGCACTCGCAGTTGGCGTACATGGAGCCCCAGGGGCCGGACCTGTTTGATCTGAAGTTCGTCCGGGACGAGCTGTTCTACTACAGCCGGGACGAAAACCAGTTCCTGCGTCGCCGGCGGGTGTTCGCCTTCGCCATCTACCCCGATCTGGTCGCCGCCCGGTTCAAGGACACCGACCTGCCTACACAGCGGATCGTGTTGGCCCTGTCCACCGTGCTGACACTCGTTCGCCGGATCACCGACTGGCTCAGTACCGACGCGCTGCGGTTCGACGTGTTATTCGTTCGGTCCGGAACCGACAAGTCACTTGCGGACGAGGCCGAGTTGCTCCAGTTGCTCCTGCGGGAACCGATCGAACGGGGGGCGGCA
>DATLIF010000426.1:0-4810 GCA_035539575.1 Fimbriiglobus sp.
ACCCCCATCTACTCCCAACTGGCCCCGGCCCTGGCGATCGGCCGCCGTTGGGTGGGTCGTTGCGGCGCTGGCCCTGGCCGGCGGGCTGCCGCTGTACCTGTGCATGCCCCCCTGGACCGACGTCACCCTGTACGACGTGGCCGCCCGGACGGTGCTGCGGGGCGGCGTCCACTACCGGGACGTGTTCGACACCAACACGCCCGGGTTCGTCTGGGCCGTCGCGGCGGTCCGGTCGTTCTGCGGTTGGAGTTCGGAGGCCCTGCGGGCCTATGACCTGGCCGTGGTCGCGGCGGCGACCGTGGTGTTAATCGCCTTCGTGCGGCGGGCCGGCGGGGCGGGCTACCCGGTGGCATGGTTCGCGGCAGCGGTGGCGATGTTCTACCCGTTCACGTCCGAGTTCAACCACTGCCAGCGCGACGTCTGGATGCTCCTGCCGGCGGTGATCGCGTCATGGCTGCGCCTTCGGCGAATGACGAGTAACGAATCCCGATGGACCAATGACGAAGGCGGGCCGTCCGACCGGTCTTCCCTTCGTCATAGGTGGGTCATTGGTGGGTCTTTCGTCATTCCCGTGGAGGGCCTCCTCTGGGGCGTCGCCGTCTGGCTGAAGCCGCACGTCGTCGTGCCCGCTTTCGCCGTCTGGCTGGTATCGGCGGTACTGCTCGTGCGGTCCGCCGGCTGGCGGGGTCTGCTCGCCGACGCGCTCGGCCTGCTCGCCGGCGGGTTGCTCGCCGGCGGGTTCGGCGTCCTGTGGCTGGTCCGGTCCGGGGCGTGGCCGTACTTCGTGGACGTGTTCACGAACTGGAACCCGGAGTACGTCGCCCAGACGTGGGCGGAGTTACCCGACCGGCCGCTGCGGACGTTCGAGTACTTCCCGCCGTGGAGCCTGCTGCACCTGGCAGCGGTGCCACTGGCCGTCGTCGGTCTATGGGAGTTGCGCAACAGGCAGGCGAACCCGGCGCAGGCCGCCCTCGGGGCGCTGTACCTCGGGTGGATGCTCCAGGCCCTCGTCCTCCAAAAGGGGCTCGACTACGTCCACGTCCCGGAGACGCTGCTGGCGATGGCGGTGCTGGCCGCCCGCCGGTGGGCGGTCGGGTTCCCGTTTCTGGTGTGGTTCGCCGTCACCGGGGCCGCCCTGAACCTGGCCGGCAGCGGGCCGACCGTGGCCACGTTCAACCGGTGGTTCCCGGCGGTGCGGCTGGAGCGGCACCCGCTGGCCGACCCGGCGGTGCTGGCGGCGTGGCCGCGGTGCTGGCGGGAGGGGAGTTCGCCGGAATTGCGCGACCGACTCGGCCAGTACAACGACGTTCACTGCGGCACCCGGTGGCGGAACCTCGACGCCGTGGCCCAATTTCTGCGGTCGGTGGAGCCGCCAATAGGCGACCGCGAACTCACTTGCTGGCACGACGGCACCCACCCGCTGTACCTGATGCTCGACGTGGAGCCGTCCACCCGGTACATGCACTTCGGCACGGTCTTCGCCCTGCGGAGCAAGGTCGAGGCGATCCGGGCCGAGGTCGCGGCCAGCCCGCAGCGCTACGTGGTCAGCGACCTGCGGCGTATGACGTACCGACTGGCCGACGCGTACGCCCCCGGCGCGCGCGGCGAGCACTCGCTGCCGGCATGGCTGCCGCGGTCGCAGCGGGGCGTCTTCCCGTGGAACCAGCCGGTCGTGTTCCGGTCCGGGCGGTACGTCGTCCACCGGGTCGAGAACCCGGTCGGCGAGGCGGACATCCCGGCGTGGGAGAGGCTGGACGAACTCGGGCCGGGGGGAGAGTGACCGCATGACCCCGCGCCCCTGGCGTCCGTGGCGGTTGGTGTGGCTGGCGCGGGCGGTCCTTGTCGCCGCGCTGGTCGCCGGGGTGCCGCCGTTCCTGCGGATGCCGCCCTGGTGCGACCTGACCCTGTACGACGTGGCCGCCCGCAACTTGCTGTCCGGCGGAGTCCACTACCGGGACGTCTTTGACACCAACATGCCCGGGTTCCTCTGGGCGCTGGCGGCCGTCCGGTCCGCGCTCGGGTGGAGCGTCGAGGCGGCGCGGGCGGTGGACCTGATGATCGTGGCCGGTGCGGTGTTGCTGCTCGACCGGCTGGCGGCGCGGGCCGGGGCGGACCGGGCGGCGCGGGCGTGGGCGGTCACCGGGGTGGCGTTATTCTACCCGTTCACCTCCGAGTTCAACCACTGCCAGCGTGACGTCTGGATGCTCCTGCCGGCGCTGGCCGCGGTCCTGCTGCGCCTGCGGCGAATGACCAATGTCCAGTGCCCCACCAACGACCCACCAGGGAATGACGAATCCCGGAGGACCAATGACGAAGTAGGTTCGGACTCCCGGTCTTCCCTTCGTCATTGGTGGGTCATTGGTGGGTCATTCGTCATTTCCGCCGAAGGCGCGCTGTGGGGCCTGGCCGTCTGGATCAAGCCGCACGCCGTGATCCCGGCCGCCGTCGTCTGGCTGCTCACGGCGTCATGGGCCGGGGGCCGCCGGGCCGTCCTCGCCGATCTACTTGGCAATGTCGCCGGGGGCCTGCTCGTCGGTGCCGCCGGCATCGCGTACCTCGTCGCGTCCGGCACCTGGCCGCACTTCGTCGAGGTATTCACCGTCTGGAACACCGGGTACACCGCGGCAACCTGGGACGAGCTGCCGCACCGGCTCCCGCTCCAGTTGCACTACTTCCCGCCGTGGAGCTACCTGCAACTGTTCAGTGTTCCGGTCGCAGTTTTGTGCGTGCTCGACGCCCGGCCCGGCGGCCCGGTCGGCCGGCGACTGCCGGCGTGGCTGTGGGACGCCGGGGCCGACGACGTGGCGCGATTCGCCCGGCTGGCCCTCGCAGCCGTCTACCTCGGGTGGACCGCGCAGGCGCTCGTCCTCCAGCGCGAGTTCCACTACGTCCACGTCCCCGAGACGTTGATGCTGCTGTTCGTGCTGGCCTCCCAGCGGTGGGCCGCCGGGTTCCTCGGGCTGGCCTGGCTGGCCGTCACCGGCGCCCTGGTACTGCTCGGATCGGCATTGCCGTCGAACGCGGCCGGCGTCGGTCCGCCGCGCGGCCCGACGTGGGCGGTCCTCCACCCAGCCGCCGACCCCGCCCGCGTGGCGTGGTGGACCGACTGCTGGCGCACCGGGCTCCCCGCGCCGGACTACCGCCGAAGGATGAACGCACTCGGGATGGTCCGCGGCTTCCACTCGGCCAACGACTGGGAGCAACTCGGCGACGTGGCCGACTGGCTCCGGGCACGCGGTGTGCGCGACGGCGAGTTGTTGTGCTGGGACGACGCCCCGCACGCGCTCTACCTGGCGACGGGAGTGCGGCCGGCGTTCCGGTTCCAGCACGTCGGGCAGATGACGGGGATCAGCCCCGACCACGAGACGCGGGTCCAGGCGGAGTTGTGCGCCGTGCCGCGGCCGCGGTGGGTTGTGGCCGACCTGCTTCGACTGGAGGCCGTGGACCCGGCCCTGACTGGCCGGCTCGGCGACACCGGACCGAACTTGCTCCCCACGGCGTTACCAGGCTGGGCGCGACGCGAGTTTCCCTTCGACCAGCCGGTCGTCTACCGCTCCGGCGCCGGCCACGGCCGGTACGTCGTCTTCGAGTTACGAGGGCCGATCTCGTGGTGCTCAAACTAAATCCCAAATCCCAAGCACCAGATCCCAACCAAGACCTACCTCGGTTGGGATCTGGTGCTTGGGATTTGGGTTTTATTCAGCCACGCACGGGTTCTTGAGCACGCCGATCTTTTCGATCTCGACCTCGACCACGTCGCCCGGCTTGAGCAGCACCGGGGTCGGCTTGCGGGCGATCCCGACGCCCGGCGGGGTGCCGGTGAAGATCAGGTCCCCCGGCTCCAGCGTCACCACCTGCGACAGGTACGCCAGCAGCGCCGGCACCTGGAAGATGAACTCCCTGGTCGAGGAGTTCTGCATCGTCTCGCCGTTGAGGCGGAGCTGGATCTTCAGGTTGTGCGGGTCAGTCAACTCGTCGGCGGTCACGACGACCGGCCCGGTCGGGGCGAACGTGTCGAACGTCTTGCCGATGGTCCACTGCTTCTCGGACCCCTTGAACTGCCAGTCCCGCGCCGACACGTCGTGCCCGACGGTGTAGCCGCCGATGGCCTCGAAGGCGGACTGGTCGTTCGGGATGTGCTTGCCGCCCTTGCCGATCACAATGACCAGTTCGGCCTCGTAGTCCACCTTCTGGGCGACCTTCGGGAGCCGGATCGGCTCGCCGGAGGCGATGAGGGTGTTGGAGAACTTGGCGAACAGGACCGGCTCGGTGGGGATCGGCTGGCCGCCCTCGATGGCGTGGTCGCGGTAGTTCAGCCCGATGCAGAGGATCTTCCCGGGATCGGGGACCGGCGGCAGGAGCTTGACAGCGTTCGTGGCGTACTTTACCGCGCGGTCCGAGGCGGCGGCGTCCGCGGCCGCCTTGCGGACGGCGGGGGAGGCGGCGAGCAGCAGGCGGACGGAGGCGGGCAACCCCGGGTCGGTGGCGTGCAGGTCGATGAAGGCGTCGCCGACCTGGGCGGCGGCACGAGGCCCGTGGGGGGTGAGGATGGTGGCGAGCCGCATGGCTACTCCGAGGGGTGACGGCGAACCCCGGTGGCGGTGCGGTGTCCATTGGGGTGGCACCGCGGCCGGGGCAGGTAGGCCGGTAGGTAAACCGGGACGCAGGTATTGAATGACTGCACTTGTCGGCGGGCCAGCGGTCCTTTAAAAAGCTGGAAGACGGCTACGATTCCCCGATAGCTCAATGGTAGAGCAACCGGCTGTTAACCGGTTTGTTGTAGGTTCGAGTCCTACTCGGGGAGCTGACC
>DATLIF010000427.1:0-16099 GCA_035539575.1 Fimbriiglobus sp.
GCACTCCTCGGCCGGTGGTGGAAGTCCTGTCAGGGTAGCCCCCCCGGCGGGGGGGTCAAGGAGCCGCGGCCCGAGCTGGGCTTGCGGTCCGGGCGGGAATTCGCTCCAATCCGCGGACGCACACGGTCCGCCCGCACGGACGCGGCAAGCGGGCTTTTCTCGCCGTCGGGAACGAGCCGGACGCTCGCAGGATGACCCCGTCGCACTCACCCCCGCGCCCCGCGCCGGCCGACGCACCCAGCGTCCGGCTCGACGTCCGGGTCGGCACCGGGCGGGCCACTGGCTACCAGATGGCCGGCGACGAGTTCCTCATCGGCGGGTCGGACGAGTGCGATGTCCAGTTGCCCGGCTCACACTTGCCACCGCTGGTCTGCCGCATCGTCCGCACGGCCGATGGCCTGCGGCTGAGCAATCTCGATGTGGCCTTTCCGGTCTTTGTAAACGGCTCACAAGTCCGAGGGCTCGACCCGGTGCCGGTGGCCAACGGCGACCGGGTCGCGGTCGGTCCGGCGGACGTCACCGTCTCCGTTGGTACGAACCACCTCCGTCCGCGGTTCATTCCGGTCAACCCGTCGCCGCCGTCCGGTACTGAGTACTCGGTATTGAGTGCTCAGTACTCCGCGACCGGGAACGGTGACGCCGCGCCACCGCCGATCGAAGCGGCCGCCCTCGCCGCCGAGCGGGAGGAACTGGTTCGCACCCGGGCAAAGCTGGAGGAACAGGCCCGCGAGCTGGAAGCCGACCGGGTGCTGTGGTATCGCCGCCGGCAAGAGATCGCGGCCGAGTCCGACCAGCCGCGGGAGCAGGGCCTGGCCCGGCGGGAACTGGACCTCGCCCGCGCCCGGGAGGAGTTGAACGGCCTGCGGCAGAGCCTGTCGGACCAGTACAAGGAGCGGCGGGAGCAACTGGCGCAAATGCAGGAGGTGGTGCAAGGGGCCACCGCCTCCCTTCACCAGCGTCAGCAGGAACTCGACGAGAAAGAGCATCGGCTCGGCGAGCGGATCGAGGCCTCCGTCGCCGAGCGGGTGCGGGCACTGGAGGAGGACTTCGCCGGGCGGATGGCGAGGCTGGAATCCGCACACGCAGACCGGCTGGCTGCGGCCGAGGCGGATGCCGCCCGGCTCCGGGCGGAGTTGGAGAGTCGCGAGCCGTCCGCCGAGGCGGCCGCCGTCGCGGCCCGGGAAGTCGCGGTGGCTCGCCGGGAGGAGCAGCTACAGCTCGACCGGGACACGCTCCAGGCTGACCGCGACCGCCACGCCAGTGACGTGGTCCGGCTCGACCGCTGGCAGGCTACGCTCGCGGACCGGCAGCTTGCGCTTGACCGGCGCGCGGTCGAGGTAGACGATCGGTTCGAGCAACTGCGGCGGGACATCGTCGAACTGGAAGAGCAGGTGCGGCTGGCCGGGGCCGAGCAGGACCGGCTGGGGTCGGAGTCCACGCGGCTGGAGAGGCTGCGGGCCGACCTGGAGGGGGAGGCGAGCCGCCTCGCCGGCCGCGCCGCGCAACTCGAAGCCCAGCAGGCGATGCTGGCCGTCGTCCGCGCCCGTCTCGACCGCCAGCACGAGGAGTCCCAGCAGGAGGCCGCCCAGCTTGCCGCCGACCGCGCCCGGCTCGACGAGGCCCAGGCTGAGCTGGATGTCCGGCTGCGTGAGGCCGAGCGGCTGCGGGCCGAGTTGACCACCGCCCGCGAGGACCAGACCGAGCAAGAGCGGCTCGCCGCCGAGCGGACAGCACTACTGGATGCGACCCTCGCCGAGATCCAGCAGCAGAAGGACGCACTTGCCGCCGAACTGGCCCGGCTCCGGGAGAAGGAGTCCGACCTGGACTCCCGGTCCACCGAGATCGCCGAGCAGACCGCCACGCTCAAGGCGCGGGCGTCACAGGTGATGGAGTTGCAGGAGCGGCTGGAAGCTGACCGCACCGCCGTCCGCGAGCGCGAGGCGACGCTGACCGGGGCCGACACCGCCCGCCAGACGTTCCAGGAACAACTCCGCCGCCGGTCCGAGGAGCTGACCGGCCGGTCGAAGCTGCTCGACGAGACGGGCCGCCGGCTGGCCGACGACCGCGCCGAACTGGACAGGCAGCGGGCCGAGCTGCAAGCTGACCGCGACCAGGCCGAACGGGACACCGCTGCTACCCGGGACGAGGTGAGCGCCCGGTCTGGCGACCTTGACCGGCGGGCCGCCGAACTGGCCACGCGCGAGGGGTCGTTGCAACGGCAGGTGGCCCGGCTTCGCGAGGTCGGCCGGTCCGTCGCCGCGGCACGCAAGGAACTGGCCGAGGCACGTCGGACCGCCGAGGCCGAGCGGCAGCAGGCCGAGGCGTATCACGGTCGCACCGCCCAGGAGTTGGACATCCTGCGGCGCGAGGCACCGGACCTGGAAGAGCGGGCGCGGGTGGTCGTGGACCGGCTGGCCGTCTCCCGGGACGTGCTCCGGGGGCACCTGGCCGAACTCCACACTTACGCCGCGCAGACCCGCGCCGAGGTGGACGCCGCGCGGGCCGAACTGCGGGCCGACGCCGACCGCCTCCGCGACCGCGAGCAGGCTCTGGAGGCCGCCCGGGCCGAGCACCGGCTGGCGGTGGCCGAGTTCCGGCAGCAGCTCCTCGACTGGCAGGCGCGGGTCGGCGAATTGCGGCAAACGATGTCCCGCGGCGAGTCCCGGCTGGACGCCCGGCAGGCGGAGGTGACTGCGGCCGCCCGGCAGACCGACGAGGCGGTGCTGGAACTGGCCCGCCAGACCGAGGCCCTGCAACTGGAACGGCAGCAGGTCGCCGAGCGCCGCACCGAGATCGAGCAGCACCTGGCCGACATGCGCGAGTGGTATCGCAAGAAGCTCCGCGAACTCGCCGCGGGAAACGCGGACCGCGCGTCGCGGTCCGCCGATCACAACCCGATCGCCGGCCGGATCGGGGAGCCCCCGCAGCCGCCCGCCGCGCTGGCGGTCGCCGACGAAGTCGATCCCGGCGACAAGCAACTCGGGGAACTGCTTCGCTCTCTGGATCTCGTGGACGCGGACTCGCTCGATGCACTGTGGGCCGAGGCTCACCGGCAACGGCGGCCGCTGCGGCGCGTGCTGTTGTCCAGTGGGGCAATCACCCTTTATCAACTGGCGCTCATTGAGGCCGGCAACCTCGACGGGCTGGTCCTGGGCCGGTTGCGAGTGGTGGACCGCCTCCGCGCCACGCAGCGCGAGTCGGCTTACCGCGTCTTCGACCCCGACCGTGGAGCGGTGTACCTGCTGAGGCACCTGGCCGAGGCGGAGATGGAGGACGCGGTCCGGCCGGACGAGTTCCGCCAGCGGTTCGCGGCCGCACGCGACGCCGCCCACCCGAACCTCGCCGCTACCGTCGAGGTGCTGGAGATCGGCGGTCGTCCGGCCGCGCTTCAGGAGTGGCTGACTGGCCCGCCCAGCGGCGACTGGCCGCCCGAGGCCGCGACCCCGGGCGCATGGGTGAAACTGGTGGCCGACGCCGCCGCGGCCCTTGATGCAGCCCACCGGGCCGGGTTGGTCCACGGCCGACTCACGGCCGACTCGTTCCTCATCACGCCGGAGGGGTTGCTCAAGGTGTGCGGGTTCGGCGAGCCACCCTGGCTGGTGGGTGGGGTGTCTGCAACGTCCGATCCGACGCCGTCGGCCGACCTGCGTGCCCTGGGGCGGATCGCGTTCGGCTGGTCGCAGCTCGGTCAGCCGGCCGGTCGGCGGCGCAAGAAGCCGTTCCCCGAGTCACTGCTGGCGGTCGTGCGACGCCTGGAGGCCGACGCCCAGACGCCGATGGCCGATACCGCCACCGGTACGTCCCCGTACCGGACTGCGGCTGACCTGGTCGCCGATCTCGCCCGACTGGCGACACTATTTCCGTGCCCGACCGACACCTGGGATACCCTGGTCCGCCACGCCGCCGAACACGTTCCTGACGAAACAGAATTGAGACAGACGGCATAATCCCTTCGTCCGGTCTATCCCTGGCAGGACTACCTCCTTTCCCCTTGCTCCCCGGTTTGTCAAACCGATACGATTCTTTACTTACGCACCGGGCAGGACGGTTCCCGCCCAGCGGACGAAATCCGCCAATCTCTCGGGGGTCTTGCCCCGTCTGGTCAGGTGGGAATCATGGTCAACCGCGGGGCAGACCCATCCGGCCGCCAACCGCCCGGCGGCGCCCCGTCGCCGGATGACCATCCCCTCGTCGCCGCGTTCAACGACCTCCGGGACGAGTTGATCAGTACCCTCGTGTACTTGCTCGGCAACCGGGACGATGCACTGGACGCTGCCCAGGAGGCGTTCCTGAAGTGCTGGCGCGCCCGGGAGACCCTGCCCGGGATCCTGAACCTGCGCGCATGGATTTTCCGGGTCGGGATGAATACTGCCCGCGACCACCAGCGCAGCGCCTGGTCCCGCCGGGTCAAGCCGCTGGTCGGGGAGGAGTTGATGCTGGCCGCCCGAGACGACGCCCCGAACCTCGCCCTGGAGGACCAGGAGGCCCTCGACCGGCTGAGGAAGGCCATCTGCGAGCTGCGGCAAGAGGAGAAGGAGGTCTTCCTGCTGCGCCAGAACGGGAACCTGACCTACGAGCAGATAGCGGAGATCCGTCAGGCGCCGGTCGGTACGGTGAAGACCCAGATGCGGTCGGCGCTCATCAAGCTGCGAAAAGTCCTGAATCCGCACGAGCCGTCGGAGACCGGCTCGTCGCCGACGTGACCTCGGACTCGCCCAGGCCGCCCCGTCGCCCCCTTGGTGCCGGGAGGAGTGCATCCGAAATGCTGCCTTGTGACCGCTTCCAGGACCGACTGCTCGACCTCCACTACGGGCTGGTCGAGCCGACCGAGGCCGCCGCGCTGGAGGCGCATCTGGCCGGCTGTCCCGGCTGCGCCGCCGCACGCGACCAGGCCGCCCGGTGGGGCGGACTGATCGCTCACGCCGCCCGCGGCGAGTTCCCGGATGTCCGATTCGTCCCCCCTGAGCTACCCGCCGCCCCGGCCGGGGTGGCGGAACCCCCTGCGCCTCGAAGCACCGTTCGCCGATCGTGGCTCCAGTGGTCCGTCGCCGCCGGGCTGCTCCTCGGCGTGTTCGGCCTGGGCGGAGGCACTGCCCGCGACCTCGCCGGCTATATCCGCTTCAAGCCGCAGGTGGATCAGCAGTTCGCCGTTCTGCGGCAGGCGGACGAGGAGAAGATGCGGCTGGCCGCGGAGGTCCGCGACGCGACCGAGGCAATCAACCGGCGGCTGGCCGCGGCCGAGAAGGGCCACGACGAGATCATCCAGCAGTGGGCAACCCGTGAGGGTCAGGCGGTCGCCGAGATGAAGGACCGACCGCTGACGGTGCTCATCAGCGGCCCCTCGACAGCCATCCCCGGCGCTCCGAACGCCTACGCCGTGCTGGTCCAGGATCGCGACGGCGCATTCCGACCTGCAAGCGTCGAGGCGCACGTCCGGGACGCCGCCGGACTCAGCCTGTACCGGACAACCTTCGAGACCGACGGCACCGCCGGGCTCAAGCCGAACACCCCGGGCGAGCCGCGCCGGGAGTTGACGCTCCCCGCCTCCCTGTGGGCGGATGTGTCGCCGGGCTCGGAGTTGTTCCTCACGCTCACCGCGACGGATCGGGAAACGAAGGAGCAGGCCGCCGTCACCGAGCGGTTCCGGCTTCTGGAACCGGTCTACACAACGTTCCTGACGACCGACAATCCGATGTATCGGCCGGGGGAGACGGTCTACTTCCGCTCGCTGACGCTCGACCGCGCGCGACTGCTGCCGCCGGCCCGGGACCTGAGCCTGAAGTTCGAGCTGATCGGCCCGAACGGGCAACCGGTCGCCGGGCAATCGCTCTCTGGCCGACCGTCGCCGGTTGCGCCCGGGAGCTACGCGCCGGTACTCGGGCCGGACGGCCTTCCGGTCCGCGGCGTCGGGACCGGGGCGTTCACCCTGCCGTCCGGGCTGGCCGGCGGGACGTACACCCTCGCCGTCAGTGGCGGGGCACCGGCGTCCGCGCGGCCGCTGGCCACGCGGCAGGTGGTGGTCCACAACTACGCCCCGGACAAACTCGAAAAGAAGCTGGAGTTCGACGCCCGGACGTACGGCCCGGGGGACGCGGTCCAGGCGAAGGTCGAGGTCCGCGACCAGGGACGGCTCGCGGGCGACGTGCCGCTGACGATCAAGGTCGAGGTCGATGGCCTGGTCATCAAGCCAGACGTCGCCCCGACGAAGACCGACGCGGCCGGAGTTGCCGCGATCCGCTTCACCCTGCCGAACTCGGACGCGATCAAGTCCGCCACACTGACCGTCGCCGCGACCGTCAAGGACGGCACCCCCGAGACGCTGGTCCAGCCGGTGCCGCTCGCGACGCGGACACTGAACGTCGAGTTCTTCCCCGAGGGAGGCGACCTCGTCCTTGGCGTGCCGAATCGCGTTTACGTTCGAGCCACCACGACAACCGTGCCGAGCAAGCCGGCCGACGTATCCGGCGTGCTGACCGATGGCACGAAGACCGTCTCGGAGATCAAGACGCTGACCGATCCGGACCACCCCGGCGTTAACCAGGGGTTGGGCGTGTTCACGTTCACCCCGGAGGCCGGCAAGCGGTACGCACTCCGGCTCGACCGTCCGGTCGGGGTCGTGCAGCCGGTGGCGTCGTCGTTCGCGGCCGCGCTGGGTGTGGCCGCGGCCTCGCCTCTGACCGGCTACGAGTTGCCGCAGGCGAAGCCCGACGGCGTCGTCCTGAACGTCCCCGACGGCGTAGCGAAGCCCGGCGAGAAGCTCCGGGTCAACCTGTGGACCGCCGGGAAGAAACGGTCGGTGCTGGTCGGGGCGTACACCCGTGGTCTACCGCTTGCGCATCGGCGGGCCGTGCTGGAGCCGGGCAAGCCGACGCAACTGGAACTCGACCCGGGCGACGCGAAGCTCGGCGGTGTGACGCGGGTCACGGTGTTCGAGGAGCCGGCCGACGCTGAGGGCCGGGTGAGCCTCCGGCCGGTCGCCGAACGGCTGGTTTACCGGCGACAGGGAGAGGTGTTGAAACTCCGGTTCGATGCCACGCGGCCAGGCGGCCAGCCGCGCGGCGGGGCGTTCGCGCCCGGTGAGCCGGTCGAGTTGACCGTCCACGCACACGACGAAACCGGCCGGCCGAAGCCGGCCGTCCTGTGGGCCGCGGTGGTCAACCAGAGCGTTCTGGCCATGGCCGACGAGAAGTCTGAGCGGCTGATGCCGACGCACTTCCTGCTCGGCGGCGAGGTGCAGAGGGGCGAAGAACTGGAACACGCCGACTTCTTGCTGACTGACCACCCGAAGGCGGAGGCCGGTCTGGACCTGCTCCTGGGCGTCCAGGGCTGGCGGCGGTTCGCGGAGCAAGCGCCAGGCGAGTTCCGGTCGCGGCACGGCGCCCCGGCCGAGGCGGTGCTGGTGGCGATGGGCCAGCACGTCGGGGCCGCGCCGGTCTGGCGGTCCGACGCCCGGCGGGTGTTCGACGAGTATTGGCCGAAGTACGAGGCGGCTGTGGCCGAACTGGACACGGCCGAGAAGGATCAGCGGTCCGGCGCGTCCGTCGCCGGACCGCTGGAGAAACAGCGCCGGGCCGAGGCGGATTACCGGTCCCAGTTGGCCGCGTTCGAGCAGGCGGCGCCAGAGTTGATGTTCTTCGACAAGTCGATGGAGTCCCGCCGGCCGTGGCTGCCGGTGACGCTGACCCTGGCGTTCGGCGGCGCCCTGGCCCTGCTCGCGGCGAGGTTCTTTCACAAGCGGAACAGCCCGGAGCGCACGCCGCTGACGGTCGGCGCCGTCGGGTTGCTCAGCCTGGGGCTGTTCGTCCTGTTCGCCGCGTGGTACACCGGCCGGGGCGACCAGGGCTGGCGGGCCTACGCCGCCAACATCGCCCCCCCGCGCTGGAACGTAATGCCCGTCCCGCCTGCTCCTGTGCCGCAACCCCCGGCCCGGCCCGAGCGCTTCAAGGAGAAGCGCGGCCCGGAGGTTTTCAAACAAGGCGGTGCGAAGCCCGTCCCCGCGCCGCCGGGGGTCAAGGCACTGCCCGCCGGCGATGATCGGGAGCCGGTGGCGGTCGCTCCGCAGCAGCCGGTCCACCAGCCGCCGCCGCTTGGGCCGCGGTTGAAATCGGACGTCTTGAGGATCCGCACGCAGGCCCGGCAGAGCGGCCGGCAACTCAGTGACGTCGAACGGAACGGGCTGGCCCGGCTTGAGGCGGCCCCGCCGCTGGCCCCGTCGATGGTCGTGCGCGAGTACGCTCACACGCGCACCGCCCCGGGTCCAGAAGGGACGCGAAGCGATTTCGCTGAAACCCTCCTGTGGCAGCCGGTGATCGTTCTGCCGCAAGATGGCAAGGCGACCCTCGCGTTCGACCTGAGCGACTCCGTCAACGGCTACCGGGTCCTCGTCGCCGGGCACACGCTCGATGGCCGGATCGGGGCCGCTACCGGCACCATCGAGGTCCGCAAGCCACTTGCCGCCGAGCCGAAGTTGCCGCAGGAGGTCAGCTCCGCGGACCGGATCGACCTGCCCGTCGGACTGACCAACGGGACCGGCGAGCCGCACACCGCCGGCGTCGCCTTGACCCTGGACGGCTTCGCCGCCGACGGCCCCGGCCGGTTCGCCGTCAAGCTCCCGGCCAACGGCGGCGGCCGGCACCTCGTGCGCCTGACCCCGACGCGGCCCGAGGGCAAGCTGGCGGTCACGGTCAACGCCACCGCCGGACCGGGTCTCACCGACTCGGTCCGGCGGACGACGACTGTCGTCGCGGACGGCTTCCCGTACCTGGGCGCGAAGTCCGACCTGCTGGAGCAGCGAACCGAGGCGACCGTGCGGCTCCCGCGGGAGTGGGTTCCGGGCACGCTCAGGGTTGCGGTGACGGTCTACCCGAACACCCTCGCCGAGTTGCAAGCCGGCCTCGACGGGCTGATGCGGGAGCCACACGGCTGCTTCGAGCAGTCCTCGACGGCTAACTATCCGAACGTGCTCATCGCCGAGTACCTACAGGAAACCGGCCGCGCCGACCCGGACCTCAGCCGCCGCGCCCGCGAGTTGATGGACCGCGGCTACACCCGCCTGACCGGGTACGAGTGCCCGAAGACGGGTGCCCCGACGAGGCTCGGCTACGAGTGGTTCGGCACCGCCGACCGGCCGCACGAGGCGCTGACCGCCTACGGGCTGTTGCAGTTCACCGACATGGCACGGGTCTATCCGGTGGACCCGGCCATGCTGGCGCGGACCCGGCAGTACCTGCTCGACTGCCGCGACGGCAAGGGCGGGTTCACGCGCAGCTCGCAGGCGCTGGACTCTTTCGGTCGGGCACCGGACCACATCACCAATGCCTATATCGTCTGGGCGATCACCGAGGCGGACCGGGCGGCCGCCAGCCCCACCGACCTGACACCGGAGATCGACGCCCTCCTGGCTCGGTCGAAGGATGGCAGCCCCGAGGCGAGCGACCCGTACTACCTGGCCCTCGTGGCGAACGCGCTCCTGAACCGCGGTCGGCAGGCCGACGGGGCGGCGATCCTCGCGACCCTGGCCGGGATGCAGGCGGCCGACGGCGGCGTCCCCGGCGCGAGAACGAGCATCACCAGTTCGTCCGGCCGGGCGCTCCTGATCGAGACGACCGCCCTGGCCGCCCTCGGCTGGCAGAAGGCCAACCGCCCGGACCAGTTCATTGGCAACATCCAGAAGGCGGTGCGATGGCTCAGCGGCCACCGTGACGGTTCCGGGGCGTTCGGCTCCACCCAGTCCACGATTCTTGCCCTGAAGGCGCTGGTCGCGTTCGCCCGGGCGAACGGCGGCGCGGCCGAGTCGGGACAGCTCAAGGTCTTCGTCGGTGGCGAAGAAGTGGCCACGCGGGAGTACTCCTCCGCTGCTCCCGGGCCGGTCGAGATCGAGATCGCGGAAGTCGAGTCGCGGTTCAAGCCAGGCGACACAGTGATCCGGCTGGAGACGACGGCGAAGAAGGCGTTTCCGATGTCTGTGGCCTGGGGCTGCCGGACGGCCCAGCCGGACAGCTCTGATGGGTGTGGGGTGCGGCTCGTAACGGCACTCGCGCGGGCCGAGGTCGAGGAAGGGGACTCGGTCCGTCTCAACGTCGCGGTCGAGAACGTGCGGGAGACGCCGCACGGGATGACGGTGGCGATCGTGGGCCTGCCGGCTGGGCTGAAATTGCCGGAGGACTTCAAGCAGCTCAAAGAACTGACGGCGGCGCCAGCCGCCGGGGCCGAGCCGGTGGTGAGTTACTGGGAGACGCGCGGCCGCGAATTGATCCTGTACTGGCGCGGGATGGCCCCGAAGCAGAAGGTGACGCTCGGCGTGGACCTGATCGCCGAGGTGCCCGGCGTGTACCGCGGTCCGGCGAGCCGGGCGTACCAGTACTACGAAGCCGACCACAAGCACTGGGTCGCACCGGTTTCGGTCACGATTCGGGCGAAGTGACGGCAGTCTTCCCTTCTCTGACCGTATCTGTTTCGCCTTGCCGCAGCGTTCTTTTCGGGTTGCTGGCCCGGCCGGATGTGCGAAGGTAACAGGATGCCGCCTTTGCCCGTCCCGGCCGCAGTCGAATGAGTTACGCCTTAAACACCATCTGGTTTGAACGACAGCGGTTCCTGCCGGCGGTCCTGGCGGTGGCGTTCAGTGCCATCCTGATCGCCGTCCAGGCCGGGCTGATGCTCGGGCTGTTCTCGACCGTCTCCGTTCCGGTGGACGCCGCCCGCGCCGACTTGTGGGTCGGCTACCCCGGCGTCCGCAGCGTGGACCTGGCACGGCCGATCCCCGAGCGCTGGGCCACCCGCGTCGCCGCCCAGCCGGAGGTCGGCCGCGTCGAGCCGTACGCCGTCGGGTTCGCACTCTGGTTGAAAACCACCGGCCCGGACGCCGTGCCGGGGCCGCCCGAGATCATTACCGTCGTCGGGGCGAAACTCGGCCCGGACTCGCTCGGGGCAATCGAGTACCTACGCACCCACCCGGACCTGATGGCGAAACTCGCGGAGCCATTCACCGTCGCGGTGGACGAGGCGGAACTCGGCCGGCTCGGCGTCCGCCGGCTCGGCGACCAGGCGGAGGTCAGCGGCCGGCGGGTGCGGGTCGTCGGCACCACTCGCGGCTACACCAGCATCAGCGGGCCGTACGTCTTCTGCTCGTTCGAGACTGCGCGCGCCCTGATCCGCGACCCGGCCGGCGGGGCGTCGTACGTGCTGGCGAAGTGCGACTCCCCGGAAGCAGCCGCGGACGCCGCCCGGCGCCTCGGAGCCTACGGACGAATGAGCGCGTTCACCGCCGACGAATTCTCGACCCGGTCCCGGTTGCACTGGCTGTTCACCACCAAGGCCGGGGTCGCGGTGGCGTTCACGGCCTTGTTGGGGCTGGTGGTCGGGGCGGTGGTGACGAGCCAGACTCTCTACGCGGCAACCGCGGCCAGTCAGCGAGAGTTCGCCACCCTGCGGGCGATGGGCATCCCCCGGTGGCGGTTGAAGCTGACCGTCGTCGAGCAGTCCTTCTGGGTGGGCCTGTTCGGGATCGCGCTGGCGGCGCCGGCGGCGGTCGTGCTCGCGGAGATGGGCAACCGGGCGGGCACGCGGGTGTGGCTGCACCCGTACGTGGTGCTGGCCGCGGCGGGTATTACCCTGCTGATGGCCCTCGGGTCCGGGCTGGCGGCATTGCGGTCATTCCAGGGCGTCGATCCGGCACACAACATCCGCTAACACGGTCATCAGGTCGTCAAGTCCGGGCGGTCCGGGCTTTCGACATGAAGACTTGACGACCTGATGACCTGACGACTGAGGAAAAGAATGGGCCAGGAGAGCCGGTCGCCGCGGGCCGGGTTTGTTGTGATGCTGGTGCTGCTGGCCGGGTCGATCGCCGGCACGGGGTGGTGGCTCAACCGGCCCGCTGTCGGCCCGCTCGCCGGCCCGCTGCCGGAAGAGATCGATATCTTCTGCACCGGTCGGGTGGACGCTGCCGGGCAAGTGACCGCCCTCGACCCCGCGCAGCCCGGCCGCGTCGTGGAGGTCCACGTCGCCGAGGGTGCGACCGTTTCCGCCAACCAGCCACTTGTCCAGCTCGACGACTCGGCTGCCCAGGCCAGGCTCATCCAGGCCCAGGCCGCCCTCGACGCCGCCCAGGTCGAACTGGACGTGACGCTCCGCGACAAGGGGCGGGTGCCAAACCAGATCGCCGCCCGCGAAGCCCTTTTCAAGGCGGCGGCCTCACGGGTCGAGGCGGCGCGAAAGCTCCTCCAGCAGCGCAAGGACCAGCAGCAAGTTACCCCGCTGGGCAAGCCCGAACTGGAGGCAATGGAGGCTCAGATCCGCGAACTGGAGCAAATGGAGACGTCACAGCGGCTGGAACTGGAAGACCTTAAGAATCTCGACCCCGAGTTGCGGGTCCGGGCTGCGCGGGCCAGGCTCAAGGCCGCCGAGGCCGACCGCGACCTGGCAGCGAAGACGGTCGCGGACTACATCCTCACCGCCCCGGGGCCGGGGACGGTCCTGCGCCTCCAGGTCGCCCGGGGCGGGCTGATCGCGCCGGGTGCGTTGGTGCCGGCGGTGGTCTTCGCTCCGGCCGGGCCGCCAGTCGTCCGGGCCGAGGTGGATCAGGAATCACTCGGCCGGGTGGCGGTCGGATTGCCGGCCGAGGTGCAGGACGAGAACCGACCGGACGGCTCGGTCTGGAAGGGGCGCGTCAAGTCGATCGCCCGCTGGGTGGCCCAGCGGCGGAGCTTCGTTCTGGAGCCCGGGGAAGTCAATGACGTTCGCACCGTCGAGTGCCTGATTGAGCTGGACCCGCCGGCTGAGGGGCTCTGGATTGGCCAGCGGATGCGGGTGCGGATTGTCCGGGGGACGGGCTCGGGGTCGCCACCGGCCGATTCGCCGGCTCGTTGAACCGGCCCCCGGTCGGCCTTACAATGCCGAAGTCGTTGGCGGGAGAAGCCATCCCCACTGGCCCGGCGGGCACCGCCTGCCGGGTGGGCCCACCGTCGAGGGGGTTGTCGTGCAGGTTAAATTGTCGTGCCGTCACGGACATCTGAGTGAGGAGCACCAGGCACAGGTCCGCGAGAAGGCGGAGAAGCTGCTCACCTTCTTCGACCGGCTGACCTTCATCGAGGTCACCGTGGACTTCCGGAAGGGAGACGGCAAGGCGGTGGAGGTGCTGGCCACCGCCGAGCACAAGCACGAGTTTGTCGGTCACGGCGAAGGCAGCGACGTGCTGCTGGCCGTGGCCGCGGCGATCGAGAAGGCCAAGCAGCAGATTAAGCACTACAAGGAGCGGCTCCAGGACCACCGCCGGGACCCCTCGCACGGCGGCCCCGACGGGGTGCGTCAATGACGCCGGACCATCAGCCGACCGTCGCCGCACCCGGGAGCCCCGGCCCAGCCGGGTCCGACCCCCCGCCGAGAGGAGTCGCAGGTATGCGGATGTCCCACTTCGTCGTCCGGGACGCGATCGTTCCGACCCTCACGGCCACCACCCGGGACGAGGTCATCCGGGAACTGGTCCGGTCCTTGCACGCCGCCGGCCAGTTCCTCAACACTGACCTGGAAGACGTCATCCGGGCGGTGTTGCGGCGGGAGCAACTCGGGTCCACGGGTATCGGCCGCGGGATCGCCATCCCGCACTCGCGGCACGCGGCAGTCTCCCAACTGGTCGGCACGATCGGGCTATCCAAGGCGGATGGCCGCATCCCGTTCGACTCGATCGACGGCGAGCCGGTGGACATCGTGGTGCTGTTGATCTCCCCGCAGGACCGGCCGGGGGACCACCTGCGGGCACTGGAGAATGTGGTCCAGACGATGCGGGACGACGAGTTCGTCCGCTCCCTGCGGGCGTGCCGGACCCGGGACGAGGTGTGGGCCCTGATCACCGGCGGTCGGTAGGGCGGGGGCACGCCATGTCGGCCAACGGAGCGATCCGGAAGACGGTTGCGGTCGCCAACCCGAACGGGTTGCACATGCGGCCGGCCACTCTTTTTGCCCTGGCGGCCCGCACTTACCGGTCGGTAGTAACGGTGTGGAACGGCGACCGGCGGGCCGACGGCAAAAGCTCCCTGGACCTGATCCTCCTCGTCGCATTGCCAGGGGCCGAGTTGGTGCTGGAGGTAGACGGAGACGACGCGGCCGATGCGATCGGCCCACTGGCCGACCTACTCGGGTCGCCCGGCGAAGACACTTGATCCCGGCGGGGCGCGGCGGCGCGGCCCGCCCCGAACCGTCAGGCGGTGGCATGGAAACCAGACGCGGCATCGCCGTCACCCCGGGCGTGGCCATCGGCCCGGCCCTGGTGCTGGACACCGAGGGTGTGGTCATCTCCCAGCGGACCGTCCCGGCCGAGCAGGTCGAGGCCGAGGTCCGCCGGCTGACCGCCGCCCTCTCCGAGGTCGCCGCCGACGCCCGTGCCCGTGAGCAGGCCCTTTCCGAGAAGCTCCGCGAGCAGATCGGCGGAATCCTCCACGGCCACGCCTTCCTGTACGAGGACCCGACCCTGCGCCAGGGGGTCGAGAAGCTCATCCGCATCGAACTGTACTCCGCCGAGTACGCCGTCAGCCGCCACATCCGGTCGGTCATCAAGCAGATCGACGACCTACCGGCCGACCACCCCTGGAAGCGGTTCCGAACCGACTTCCTCGACCTGGAAAAAACCCTGCTCGGCCACCTGATGGGGGTGACGGCCAACGGGGTGATTCCGCTGGCTAACGAGCCGGTCATTGTCCTCGCCCATGACCTGACCCCCAGCGAAACCGCGGGCCTAGACCCCGACAAGGTCCATGCCTTCGCCACCGAGAGCGGCGGCCCGACCAGCCACACCGCCATCATGGCCGACGCCCTGGGGCTGCCCGCGGTGGTCGGCCTCGGCCGGTTCCTGACCGACGTGTCCGGCGGCGACCTGGTGATTGTGGACGGCCGCCGCGGGCTGCTGATCCTCGACCCGGACGAGGCGACCCTCGCCGAGTACCGCGCCCTGCGCCGCGTGCAGGAATCCGTACACGTTGAGGAACTGCCGACCGAGCTTCTGGCCGTCACCAAGGACGGCATCCAGGTCACGCTCCTGGGCAACATCGAGTTTCCCGAGGAGGCCGCTCACGTCGTCTCCCGCGGGGCCGAGGGCGTCGGTCTCTATCGGACCGAGTTCCTCTACATCAACAAGACCGACGACCCGACCGAGGAGGAGCACTTCCAGGCGTACAAAAAGGTGCTGGCCGACATCGGCCCGGGCCGCCCGGTCGTCATCCGCACCCTGGACATCGGGGCCGACAAGTTCTCCTCCCTCACCGGCCTGCTGGACAGCGAGAAGAACCCGTTCCTCGGCTTGCGCAGTGTGCGATTGTGCCTGAAAAACCTGGACCTGTTCAAGACTCAGCTCCGAGCAATCTTGCGGGCCAGCGTGTTCGGGGACATTCGGATCATGTTCCCGATGATCAGCACGGTGATGGAGTTGCGGCAGTGCAAGAGCCTGCTGGCCGAGGTCCGCGAGGATCTGGAAGAAGCCGGAATCCCCTTCAAACCGGACATCCCGGTCGGTACCATGATCGAGGTGCCGTCCGCCGCACTGCTGGCGGACCGGCTGGCCCGGGAGGTCGATTTCTTCTCGATCGGGACGAACGACCTGGTGCAGTACACCCTGGCGGCCGACCGGAACAACGAGAACGTGGCGAGCCTGTACAACCCGGCCGACCCGGCCGTGCTGCGGCTGATCCAGATGGTGGTTCAGGCGGCGCAGCAGGAACAGATCGGGCTGAACGTGTGCGGGGAGATGAGCGGGGAACCGATGTTCGCCCCGCTGTTGATCGGGCTGGGCCTGCGACAGCTCAGCGCGACGCCCCGGAAGATCCCGGACATCAAGCGGGTCATCCGCAGCCTCACCGCGCAGGACGCGGAGCGGGTGGCCGGCGAGGCGGTGCGGATGGAGACCGCCCGCGAGGTCGCGCGATACCTGCGCGAACAACTGAGACGTATCCTCCCCGATGCGGCCGACTGACCGGAGTGGCGCCGGGCGACCGCCCCGCCCCGATCCGTCGGCCCGTGAGCGGGTCGAGACGATGAGGACACACCGTAGTTCCGACACGCCTGGCCTCCGGCCCGACTCACCCCCTCCCGTCGGTTGACCCCGATACGGAGG
>DATLIF010000428.1:0-2397 GCA_035539575.1 Fimbriiglobus sp.
CCCTAACCCCTCTCCCCAGCGGGGAGAGGGGGACCAGATCGCAGGACCGCACATGACCCCGACGAAGTCGCGCGACGACGGCCCGGTCAGCGAGATCACCATCCTGCCGGACGGCCGCGTGTACCTGTTCGGGCTGACGCGGCCGCTGCTGGACGTGCTGGCCGCCCTGCCGGTCCGGGAGTCCGGCTGGCACGAGTTCCACCGCCACCTGTCCGAGACCGCCCCGACCGAGCGCCCGCCGGAGGAGCCCCGACCGTGACCAACCCGCCGACCCGGCCGCCCGCCCCGCGTCCCGCCGCCGAGCCGCCGCCCCGACCGGCCGAGCCGGTCGCGGTGTGCAAGGAACTCGACGTGCTCATCCGGGCGCGGTATCCGATCCTGTACGTCGTGAGCTGGGAGGAGGAGCGGGTCGAACAGCAGCTCGCCGAGATCGCGCGCCTCCGCAACAAGAAGTTCTTCGTCTGGACCCTGACGCAGGGGCTGGTCAAGCACGGCGCCGCGCCGACCCAGGCCAAGGGGAACGCCACCGTCGATCCGGTCGCCGCCATCAACCAGGTGATCGACCACGTGGACCCGGCCATCTTCCTGTTCAAGGACTTCCACCCGTTCATGAAAGACGCGGTCGGGTGAGCGCGCGGGTCCAACCTGCCGGTGGTTCGCCGGCTCCGCGATGCCGCTCATGCCCTCCGCGACAGCTACAAGACCATTGTCGTGGTCTCCCCGCTGCAACAGATCGCCCCCGAACTGGGCAAGGACGTGACCGTACTGGAGTACGGCCTGCCCGGCGTGCCGGACTTCAACCGCCTGCTCGACCGGATCGTCGAGGACGTCCGCGAGTCGTCCAAGATCAAGATCGACCTGGACGCCGACGGCCGCGAGCGGCTGCTGCACGCCGCCCAGGGGCTGACGCTGAAGGAAGCCGAGAACGTCTTCGCCAAGACGATCGTCATGGACGGCAAGCTGGACTCCGGCGACGTGTCGGTGGTGTTCAGCGAGAAGCAGCAGATCATCAAGAAGAGCGGCCTGCTGGAATACTTCGAGAGCCAGGAGGATCTGGGGAACGTCGCCGGGCTGAACCACCTCAAGGGCTGGCTGAAGACCCGCGGGCTGGCGTTCACCGACCGGGCCGCCGAGTTCGGGCTGCCGGCCCCGCGCGGCGTCTTGCTGCTGGGCGTGCAGGGGTGCGGCAAGAGCCTGTGCGCGAAGGCCGCCGCGAACCTGTGGAAGATGCCGCTGTTGCGGCTGGACATCGGGCGGATGTTCGGCAGCTTCGTCGGGTCCAGCGAGGAGAACATGCGGCGGGCGATCCAGACTGCCGAGAGCGTCGCCCCGGCCGTCCTGTGGGTGGACGAGATCGACAAGGCGTTCGGCGGGGCGAACAACTCGTCCGGCAGCGACGGCGGGACCGCCTCGCGGGTGTTCAGCACCTTCCTGACCTGGCTCTCGGAGAAGAAGTCGCCGGTGTTCGTGATCGCCACCGCCAACGAGATCAGCAGGCTGCCGCCGGAGTTGCTGCGGAAGGGGCGGCTGGACGAGATCTTCTTCGTGGACCTGCCGTCCGACGCGGAGCGGGCGGAGGTGTTCCGCATCCACCTGGAGCGCCGCGGCCGCAAGCCGGCGAACTTCGACCTGACCGAGTTGGCGAAGCTCAGCGAAGGATTCAGCGGCGCGGAGATCGAGGAGGCGGTCATCTCCGGGCTGTTCGAGGCGTTCAGCAGCGGCGGCGACCTGGACCAGCCGACGCTGCGGATGTGCCTGACCGGGACGGTGCCGCTGTCCCGGACGATGAGCGAGGAGTTGACGCGACTGCGGAACTGGGCGCACGGCCGCGCCCGGCTGGCCACCGGCGACGGGCCGACCGCCACCGCCGTCGCGCGGCGAAAGCTGGAACTGGACCACCCGGAGGAGTAACCCATGAGCGCCGTGGCTGTCGTGACGCCGATCGTGATCGCCAACTGGCCGCTGATCACCGCCGCGGTGACGGCCGCGGTCGCCAGCCTTGGGTTCACCACCCTGGAGGCGGCCGCCACAGTCCGGGGAAAGCCGCGGTCCACCAACCGCGCCGAGGTCGAACTCGAAGACAGCGCCGTGGTCGAGGGCGCGCCGCTGACCGACGAGATCGTGGTCGAGCGTCCCGACGGCGTCCGGGCGACGATCAGCCGGGACGCCCGCGGCGCACTGAAGGTGTGTGCCGAGGGCGAGCACCTGTCGAAGACCGAGCTGCGGCAGATCGCCGAGGAACTGGCGGGCCGGATCACCCAGCAGTACGTCTACAACAAGCTGATGACCGAGTTGACCGACCGCAACGTGGCGGTGGTGGACCAGGAAGTGACCGCCGACCAGACGATCAAGATCCGCGTCCGCAACCAGTGACCCCTGGGACCGCGGCCGTGCCGG
>DATLIF010000429.1:0-4737 GCA_035539575.1 Fimbriiglobus sp.
GCGTGGCCGCGGCGATCGCTGGCGGCTTGGGGAAGTAGACCACCGCCGCCACGATCACCGCGGCCACGCCGGCCAACAGGCCGAGCTTGGCATCATTCGTCATCTGCGCGTTCTCCGCGGGCTCTGCTGTAAGACTTGCAACACCCCGGGCGGGGTGTCGGCAGACTTGAGCCGTTCGCGGCGGATTCTTGTTGTCCGATGCCGACCGGTCCGGCGCATCAGGACGGGGTAACGTGTTCGGCCCGACCGCGACAGGCCGCACGGCCCGCAGACGCGGTCGGGTCGGGGGCCGGCACGGACCGCGCGACCACACCGGCCGCCGCACCGATCAGCGCGAACCCCAGCACCAGCGCGGGGAAGACGTACCGGTTGCCGACTGCGGACCCGTTCCAGCCGTCGTACGGGGCGAACACCGCCAGGTTCAGCAGGATGACCGCCGCCGCCGCGAGCACCCACGTCTGGCCCCGCAGGGGTAGGACCAGCAGCACGGCAACCGCGACCGGCCACAGGAACCACAGCGGGGCCGTCGGCCACAGTCCGACTGCCGGGTCGAGGAGCAGGTTGCGCAGCCCGTCGGCGAACGGGATGGTGAACCGCGAGGAGTGGTCGGCCAGCCCGACGACCCCGTCGTGGACGAGGAGTTGCCGCTCGTAGCCCGTGACCCACGGGGCGCCGAAGAGCCAGGTGTTGAACGCCAGCCCCGGGGCCAGCCCGAGCAGGCCGCCAGCCGCGAAACGCACCAGCGCCGCCCAGCGCCGATCGCCAGCGGCCACCCACACCAGCACCGGGACCGGCAGCACCATCGCAGCGACGTAGACCTTGACGCTCACCGCCAACCCGGCCAGCACGCCGCTGGCCGTCGGTCGGTTCGCCCGCGCCGCCAGCAGCGACCCGACGATCAGCGCGCACAAGAAAAGATCCGGCGAGAAGTTGGCCGAGTACCACAGCAGCGGCGTACACAGGAACCCGACGAGGACCACCACCCGCGCCGCTGGCGTGTCCCCGCCGAGTTTGACCAGTCCGACCAGGAGCAGGTTCAGCGTGACGAGGTTGAAGATCAGGAAGCCCGCGCGGCCGAAGGCGGCGTAGAACGGCACCGCCGCGGCGGACAGGACCGGCGACTGCTTGATGGTGAGCCGGCCGTCCTTCGAGAGTCCGAACTCGCCGCCGTGTTCGCCTTCCAGCTCGGGGAAGGCTTCGGCCAGGGTCGCCCGGCCAGGGAAGCACTGGTTGAGCAGGTCCAGGTCGCGGTCGCGCAGCAGCGAGTCGGCGGCGGCGGCGTACACGCCGGAGTCGCCGAACAGGTAGCCGGGGACGGTCCGGCCGAGGTCGGCGTCGCGTCGAAGGTCGGCGACGACCACCCAGGTCTGGGCCGCCAGGGCGACGGCGAGGAACATCGGCCAGCCGAACAGGGTACGGGACATCGCGGGTCAGGATTCCGTTAACTTCGGGCAACACGACACCGCAACTCTAGAGCGCGATTCGGGAGGATGTGGTCCGGGTTGGAGTCCCGGCTTCAGCCGGTTCCGAGAAGACCGGCTAAAGCCGGGACTCCAACTCTCGCACACCCGGCCGGGCTTGCGGCCGGGCGGGCCGCGGCCGACAATCCCCGGGCGGATTCGACTTCGGGAGGCGACATGGACCTGACGGCGTGGCTGGCGGTGGTTGTGATCGCCCTGGCGGTGGCCGGAGTCATCCGCGGTCTGGACGTGCGGCTGGTGCTGTTCCTGGCCGCGCTGGTCCTTGGCGGGCTGGCCGGCGACCTGGCGCCGATCGTCCGCCAGTTCGTCGCCACGTTCAGCGACGGCAAGTTCGTCGTCCCGATCTGCTCGGCGATGGGGTTCGCCTACGTTCTGAAGTACACCGGCTGCGATCAGCACCTGGTGCGGATCCTCGTCGAGCCGGTCCGGCGGGTGCGGTTCCTGATGGTGCCGGGGGTGGTGCTGGTCGGGTTCGTGGTGAACGTCCCGGTCATCAGCCAGACGAGCACGGCGGTGTGTCTGGGGACGGTGGTGGTGCCGGTGATGCGGGCGGCCGGGTTCTCGCCGCTGGCGATCGGGGCGGCGCTGTTGCTCGGGGCGTCGGTCGGCGGCGAGTTGCTCAACCCCGGCGCGCCGGAGTTGCTGACGGTCAGCTCATTGACGAAGGTGCCCACGACGGGGATGTGGCAGCAGATCCTGCCGTTGGTGTTGCCGGTGCTGGCGGTGTCCACGCTGGTGCTGTGGGGGATGACCGCGTGGGGGGAACGCGGCGATCCGCATCGCAAAGAATCGGGCACGGGCACGGGCAGGGGCACGGGCGCGGGCACGGGAGAAGAGCAACAAGCCGGGTTCGTGCCCCTGCCCGTGCCCGATGAACCCCTTAACCCCCTCAAAGCCCTCGTCCCGCTCGTCCCGCTCGCCTTGCTGTTTGTCACTGGCCCGCCGCTGGAACTCGTCTCGATCCCGCAGCGGTGGGCGGTGGTCCGCCCGCCCGAGGCGCCGTCCGCCGCAGTCGCCGGACCCGCGGCCGCGCATGCTCTCGAAGCGAAGAAGGACCCGGTGTTCAGCAGTCGGCTGATCGGGCTGGCGATGCTGGTTGGGGTTGGGGTGGCGGCACTCGCGGTGCCGTCGAAGGCGAAGGGGTGCGCACGGGTGTTCTTTGAGGGGGCGGGGTACGGGTTCACGCATATCGTCAGCCTGATCGTCACCGCGAGCTGCTTCGGCAAGGGGATCGAGCAGGTCGGGCTGGCCGACCACCTCGGCGACCTGATCGCGGCCAGCCCGGGGCTATTGCAGCCGCTGGCCGGGGTGGTGCCGTGCGCGTTCGCGTTCGTCAGCGGGTCGGGGATGGCCAGCACCCAGAGCCTGTACGGGTTCTTCTACTACCCCGCCGTCGAATTGAGCCAGGACCCGGTCGAGGTCGGGGCGATGGTGTCGGTCGGGTCGGCGGCCGGGCGGACCATGTCCCCGGTGGCGGCCGTGACGCTGATGTGTGCAACGCTGACCGGGGCGAAGCCGTTCGACCTGGTGCGGCGCGTCGGCCCGCCGCTGGTCGCCGGGCTGGCGGCTGCCATCGCGCTGCGGGTGATGGGGGTGGTGTGAGTCTTGGGGAGCCGGGAGCGTCAGCGACCGGAGGGGCCCTCCGGTCGCTGCCGCTCCCGGCTCGCCCGGTCACTCTTCGTACTTCTTCCACACGGCCAGCAGGTTCGAGAAGTCGTCCCGCCACAGTGGGCCGGGCCGCACCGGCTCGGTCTGCCAGTGGGCGTCCTTGGCCACGGCGCCCAGGTCGGCCGGGTCGCAGGCCAGCACCGCCCACACCGATGGGAACTTGCCGTCGTCTCGGTCCCGGTCGCTGGGCATGTCGCGGTCCACCTTGATCGCGAACGGCTGGTCGTGGTCCGCCCCGAGCCGCGCCACCATCGGCGGCAGGTCGAGGTAGCGGTTCGACAGGTGGAACGCCATCACCCCGCCCGGCGTCAGCTTGCGGGCGTACAGGGCGAACGCCTCCTTCGTCAGCAGGTGGACCGGGATCGCGTCCGAGCTGAAGGCGTCCAGAACGATCAGGTCGAAGTGCCCGTCCGGTTCGTCCGCGAGCTTGCGGCGTGCGTCGCCGAGTACCAGTCGCGGCGGGGCCTTGCACTCGGAGAGGAACGTGAAGTACGCCGGGTCCGACGCGATGCGGACCACCGCCGGGTCGATCTCGTAGAAGGTCCACTCCTGGCCCGGCTCGGCGTACGCGGCCATCGCCCCGCACCCGAGGCCGACCAGACCGACCCGCTGCTTGCGCTCCGGCGGCAGCTTGGCGAACAGCCGGCCGACCGGGCCGTTCTGGTGGTAGTACATCATCGGCCGCGGCGGGCCGGTCTCGTCGGTGCGCTGCTGGCCGTGCTGCGTCGTCCCGTGGACGAGCCGGATGAAGTTGCCGTCCGCCGACCTGGTGACTCGCAGCGTACCGAAGAAGTTCCGCGTGGTCAGCAGCGTCTCGCCGTGTGGCCCGGCGTCGAGCTGCCCCGCGAACAGGAGCGCCGCCAGGCACGCCGCGAACCGCGCCGGACTGCGGACCAGCGCGAACGCAATCACCGCCGGCAGGCCGTACATCAGCCCGCCGCGGACGAGGCGAATCATCAGAGAGTCCGGCGAGTCGGGGTCGGACGGCAGCGGTACGAACAGCGGCACGCACAGCGCCAGCCCCGCCGCGACGACGCCGAACGTGAGGACCAGCATCACGTCCCACGTCTTGACCCGCAGCGGCGTCAGCGACCCGCCGGACACCGGCCGGACCAGCCCGGCGAGGAGGATCGCCAGCGGGTACTCGACCAGTCCGAGCCGGGAGAACGCCAGCGGCGCGATCAGAGCGTTGAACAGCCCGCCGAGGACGCCGCCGGCCGACATGGCGAGGTAGGAGGTCGTCAGGTGGTCGCGGGCCGGCCGGTCGTGGGCCAGCTCGCCGTGGCAGAGGAGCGCGACCCCGAAGAACGCCGCCAGGTGGATGCCGGCGACCAGGGTGATCGGCTCCGTCGCGGCGGTGAGCAGCGCGACGACCAGGAACACCAGCAGCGCCGGTGCGACGCGGCCGATGAGCCGGCGGGCCGTCTCCGGCCAGCGGGCGAAGACGATCACGAAGCTGAGCAGGTACAGCGCCAGTGGCACCACCCACAACAGCGGTACCGGCGCGACGTCGGTGGTCAGGTGGGTGGTGACACCCATCAGCAGGCTGGACGGGAGGGCGGCTAGCGCGACCCACTTCAGGACGCGG
>DATLIF010000430.1:0-2167 GCA_035539575.1 Fimbriiglobus sp.
CGACCTAACACTCCTGAGGGCGCTCATCCGGCGGACGGTCCCGACCGCGGCCGTTGACGTGCAGCCGGGCATCGGGAACGTGATCATCCTCAGCGGGTACGTGACCAGCCCGCAGGACGCCGAGACCATCACGCGGCTCGCGGGCAGCGCGGTCGGCAACCCGAACAACCTGATCAACGCGGTTCAGGTCGGCGGCGGGCAGCAGGTGCAGATCGACGTGGTCGTCGCGTCGGTGGACCGGTCGCTGATCCGCGAGCGCGGGTTCGACTTCTTCGCCGGCGGCACCACGGTCAACTTCGGCAGCCTGGTCAGCGGCCTGATCACCGGCGGAGTGGGAACCGGAGTCGCGACCCCCAGCGCTGCCGCGAACCTGCAACTCGGGATCATCCCGGCTCCGTTCCTCGGCGCCTTGCGGGCCCTCCGGACGGAAGGTGTTGCGAAGTTCCTGGCCGAGCCGCGCGTCGTAACCCAGACCGGCCGCCCAGCGTTCTTCCGGGCCGGCGGCCAACAGGCCGTGATCAGTGCGACGTCCGGCATCACCGGCCCCGGCGTTCAACTGGTCCCGTTCGGCACCGAGCTCGAAGTCCTGCCGATCGTGTACGGCAACGGGATGATCTGGCTGGAGATCAACCCGCGGATCACCACCGTCAGCAACGCGTTCGGCATCACACTCGGCGGCTCGATCAGCCCCGGCTTCACGGAGCAGCAGGTCCGGGCCGCGGTAATGCTCGAGTCGGGCCAGACCTACGCGATCGGTGGCCTGATCCAGAACAGCGTTCAAGCGACGGCCCTGAAGGTCCCGCTGCTGGGCGACCTGCCCTATACCGGAACCCTGTTCAGCCGCATCGAGCACCGGCAACTGGAGAGCGAGTTGGTGATCCTCGTGACCCCGCGCCTCGTCGGGCCGATGAACTGCGACCAGGTGCCGCACCGCGTCCCCGGCCGCGAGACCCGCAACCCCGACGATTATGAGCTATTCTTGGAAAACATCCTCGAAGCTCCCCGCGGGCAGCGCAAGGTGTGGAACGGCCGCTGCTACAACGCGGCGTGGAAGTGCGACCCGACGGCGAAGATCTTCCCGTGCGTCGGCGGGGTGTGCACCGGCCCGAACGGGCTGGGCGCCTGCGGGACGGCCGGCGGGTGCAACGGCACCGCGGCACCTGCCCCGGCGCTGGTGACGCCGGCAATGCCCCACGGCGGGGTGGTCGTGCCGAAGAGCCTGCCGCCGGTCTCGGGCGGACTCGGAGGCGGTGACCCGGCGCCGATCAGCTTCCCGGCCGTGCCGCCGCCGGCGGTCGTCGTCCCGGAAGTCCCTCGCAACTGACGAGTCGTTTCGATCGCCCGACCCGGCGGACCGCCGGGTCGGGCTTGTGACCAGGCAGCACGACACAGCAGACGACACAACAGCCCTGGTGGGGATCATGCAACGAGTCGCGATCGTAGACCCGACCGAATCCACCCGCGAGTCCCTCCGGACCCTGCTCTTGGGCGTGGACTTCGTCTGGCTCGACAACGAGTGCGCCCGGTACGAGTACTTCGCCGACGTCATCCAGTCCGCCCTGCCGGACCTCGCGATCGTCGCCCTCGACGCGGACAAGAACAAGGCCCTCCAACTCATCGGCCAGTTGTCGGTCGAGCACCCGAAGCTCCCGATCCTGACGATCAGCCACGACCACCAGGCCCTACTTCAGTCGCTCCAGAAGGGGGCCAAGTACTTCCTGACCCACCCCGTCGGCCTCCAGGACATGCTCGCGGCCCTGCGGCGGGCGCTGGGCGACCACGGGAGCATCGACCCGGTCCCGGGCGTGGTGATGGGCCAGACGGCGACCTCGTCGGTCATCGCGGTCCTCGGCTCCCGCGGCGGCGTCGGCACGACCACCCTGGCGGTGAACCTCGCGGCGACGCTGGCCGCCGACCCGAACAACGCCGCGGCGCTGATCGACCTGGACCTGACCCTGGGCGACGCGGACATCTCGCTGGAGGTGAGCGGGTTCGAGAACATCTCGATCGCCGACTTGGCCGCGAACATCGAGCGGCTGGACATGAACTTCTTGCGCCGCGCGATGGCCAAGCACGAGCCGACCGGCCTGTCGATCCTCCGCCACCCGCTGGAAATCAACCAGGTCGGCGTGATCCACGAGCAGCACGTCGAGCGCATCATCAACCT
>DATLIF010000431.1:0-4464 GCA_035539575.1 Fimbriiglobus sp.
GGTGTGAACTGCCCCCACCAGCCGGCTTACGCCGGCCGTTCGCCACGAATGGTCATTTCAAGTACGCGCGCTCCAGGTCGGTGTTCGCCGGCCCCTGGATGACCTTGCCGTGCTTGTCAAACCGCGACCCGTGGGCCGGGCAGTCCCAGGTCTTCGTGGCGTCGTTCCAGGAGACGACCGCCCCGAGGTGCGGGCAGACTGCCGAGCAGCCGCGGAAGTCGCCGTTGGCCTCGCGGTAGACCGCCACCTTGTGTAACCCGAACCGCACCACCGCCCCGCACCCCGGGCGGATATCCTCGACTGAGGAAACGTCCCCGCCGCCCAGGTAGCCCATGACATACTCGCCGGCCACATTCAGGTTCTCGCTCACGAAGTCGGTGACGCCGCCGACCGGCTTGCGGCTGGGTGAGAACGCATCCTTCCACGGGTGGTCGCTGGTCGCGATCAGTTCAGGTATCAGGATGCCGGCGACGGTGCCGTGCGTCATCCCCATGCCCGAGTCGCCGGTGGCAACGTAGACGCGTTCGTCCCCGGGGTTCTGGCCGATATAGGCGAGCCCGTCCAGTGTCTCCAGCACCTGTCCGGCCCAGCGGTGCGTCACCGCCCCGAGTCCGGCGAACCGCCCCCGCGCCCACGATTCCAGTCGGGCGAACCGCTCCTCGCCGTCGCTGGCCTGGCCGGTCTTGTGGTCCTCCCCGCCAACGATCAGCGTGTCGGTGCCGTCCGCGGCCGGCTTGCCTGCGAGCCGGACGTAATGGTACGGGTCGAGCGTGTCCCAGATCAGCGCGTCCGGCGCCTGCCCCGGCTTCACGCCCAGGCCGACGACGTAGGTCATGTACGGGAACTGCTTGGTGTGGATGGCGACCCGGTCGTTGACCGGCGAGTTGGTGCAGACGACCACCGCCGCGGCGGTCAGCTCTCGCCCGCCGACCTTCACCGTGCAGGGGGTGCCGTCCTCGACGGACTCGACGCGGGCGCCGGTCGCGATGACGCCGCCATGACGGGCGATCGCCCTCGCCAGCCCGCTGAGGTATGCCATCGGCTCGAACCGGCCCTGACCGGGGAAGCGCAGACATCTGTCGCCGCGGAAGCCGCCGGGGACCGCCTCAAGCCGCTCGCAGTCGATGCCGAGCTTGCGGGCGGCGTCGAACTCCTGGTCCAGCGTGTCATTGTCCTTCTCGGTCGCAGCGACGAGGTAGCCGTCGAGCCGTTTGAAACTGCAATCGATCCCCTCGCGCTGCGCGGCCTGCTCGATGAAGTCGATGGCGGTGCGGTGGGCCTTGGCCCCGAGCCGGGCCGTCTCCTCACCGCGAACCTTGATGACACTGGCGAACCGGTCGTCGAGCACGCAGGAGAGGTGCGCAGTCGTGTGGCTGGTCATGCCGGCGCCGACCGCGCGGGCTTCCAGCACGACGACCTTGCGGCCGGCGCGAGCCAGCGAGTACGCGACCGACAGGCCGGCGATCCCGGCCCCGACCACGCACACATCGCATGACCCCGGGATGTCCGTCTTCGTTGTGAGGCCGGCGGGAACTTCTTGCCAGATAGGTCGGGTAGATGGCATGGGTGTGCTCCTTAGAAGTGCTGCTGCACTTCCTGAGAGCAACCCAGATGCCGGAACGAGCCGGCCCCGGTCGGGGCCGCCCGCAGGGGCAGGCCACCGATCGGGGCCGGGCGTATCGCGGTCAGGTCGGGCTCAGGCCACGGCAGCAACAACCGCGGTCGGCCGGACCCGGACCTTGCGGCGTGCACGCTTCTTCGTCAGGCGCATCAGCAACCGTCCGAACCCCTCGTGGGCGCTCGGCAGGAATCGCTCCCACTCCAGCCGGGCAAACTGGTGGGCGTCCTCGTTCGACGCCCCGGCGTTGGTTTCCTGATTCCGAAACCAGACATAAGCCGCGTACTGCGCGGACATCTGAAGCGGGGTCATCCGTTCCTCCTTATCACCTCGCACGGCCTTGCGGGCCGTGGGTGGGGATCACTCGTGTCGGCAATCACGGGGAGATGGTTAGCAACCACCGTGCCGAGCCTGCACGACCGCCGGGGACTATTACGGACTGCACGCCACAACTCGTTGGCCTGACTCGTCAAACCACCAGATCAGGACTGCTGTGTCGGGTCGGGTAACCAGACCCTTACTCAACTGGAGCGGCTGGGGGAATCGGGTGGGTTGCTTCCGCGTGGGGAAGCGTGTCACCTCATCAGCCCCGCACTGGAAACCACAATCAGGGGTTGGGTACAGCGTTGCCCGCTGCCGGGATGTCTGGGGCGCAGGGCGCGCCGGTCGGACAGAGGTACTGTGGGCCGTCACATGGACCGCCCGGGTCGCGTCGCTTCTGCAAGCAGGGGATGTCGTCGAGCATGCCTCTCGACGGGATGTAAATGCGATCCCCCGGCATGAGCTGGTAGTTCGTCGAGGTGTCCCCGAGTTGGACGATGTTGTTGTAACAGACCGGCAGCACGACCCGGCAACCGTCCGGCGGCGTCGGCCGCGAGAGGATGACCTTCTTCGTGTTCGCCGCCCGCGTGATGCCGCCGGCTGCAATGATCCCGTCCAGTACGGTTTCCCGGCCGGATAGTGGGAACGCCCCGGGTGCGTTCACTTCCCCGAGGACGTAGAACACCTTGCTCACCCGGCCGACGAGTCGGACGTTGACCAGGGACTCCTCCTTGTCCTTGGCCTTCGCAGCGATCGCCTGCTGGACCTGCGCCTCGATCTGCGCGACCATCTGACCGGCAACAACCGGGCGGCCGAACTCACCCAGGTCGATGGTGCCGTCCTGGAGGACGACCTGGTCGCCCGGTAGCCGCAGCGGCGAGTCGAGCCGGGCCGGAAGCACCAGCAGCGTGTCGCCCGGCTCGACGACATAGGTGGGCAGCAGGGACTTGTTCAACTCTCGCGGTAGCGGGGCGACGCCTCCCGTCTGGCGGAACGCCTCGGCCGTGTCGGTCAGCTTGTGGGCCGGCGGGGTGATGCCGAACGCGCCGCCGACCGTCGAGCACCCGATCGACGGTAAAACTGCGCACAGGGCCGGCAAAAAGTACACGAATCGCCGTCGCCAGCACATCGCCAGCCCTCCCAGTTCGTCCGTCTCGTAGGTCAGGCGAACACGAGCCTGGGGGTAAGATCGGTCATGCCGGGAAGACGGCTTGAGCCGGTTCGACGGGCAAGAGCGGGGCTATCGGGAGAGCGGGAGGTACGGCTCCAGAAAGAACTGAACTGCCGCGTCGGTCAGGATTCCGGCCACGTTCACATTCACCACCGGCTGATCGAGGGTGCCGGTCACGCGAGCGCGGACGGTGCGGTTGGACAGCAATCGACTGACCTCAATGGCGACTTGGGCCGGGACGAACCCGGCGGCGAGCGTCCGCACGGCGTATCCGCGGAGCAGGCCCGCGTTGAGCCCGACCTGCCCGGTGGTGGCGACCAGGTCCAGATCGAGCCGGCCGGTCCGCACGCCGACGGTGCCGTCCAGGAACAGCCGCGAACCCTGGCCGGTCAGCCCCAGGCGCTCGATGCGAAACTGCCCCTTCGCCAGCCGGCCGCGGAGTTCCCCCTGGTCGAACTTCACCAGCCCGCGACTCGATACGCTCGGCACGACGTACTCGGCCACCCGCGAGAAGACCGGCAGATCATACACCGGCCCCTCGCCGATGGTCGCCACCACCTGGCCGGTCAGGTCGTCGAGCGAGCGCATCTCCGACCCGGAGAAGGTGAACTGCCCGTTCATGGCTCCGGAGCCCAGGCCACTGCTCTGGCCGAACCGCCCCAGGAGCGAACGGAAGCTGAGACTGACGAACTTCAGCCGGCCCTCGACGTGGAGCGACGTGCCCCAGGCGACGGTCGCCTCGCCGGTGACGCGGCCGCCGAGCAGTTGGCCGCCGGCATCGCGGATACCGAGCCGGCCGCCACTGCCGGGCGTGTACGACCAGTCGAACGGCACCCGCACCTCGGCGAGCTGGAACCCGGTCACCTTGCCGCGCTGGAACGACACCGTCCCACTGCCGCGCGGCCGCGGGCCGAGGCCACCGCGGGTGGAGACGTTGACCCGGGCGCCGAGTTCACTGAACCCGAACGGGGCGAGCAGCCGCCCCGCGTCGGCCCCGTCCAGGGTGAGCGAATAGAAGCTCCGCGCCGGGTTGGCGATGTTGTACCGCAGCCGGCCGCGGAGGGTGCCGTCGGCGAAGCGGCCGGACAGGTCCGGGATTTCCACCGCGGTTGGTGTGATCTGGACCAGTGCCCGCACGTCCTCGCCGTACCCGGACTGGCCCCAGCCCAGGTCGATGATCTCCAGCCGCCCGCTGCCGAGCAACCCGCCGACCAGCGCATTGTGGCCGTAGGCGACGTTCAGGTTCACCGTGCCCCGCAGCGGTCCCAGCGCTGGTAAATCGAGAGCGCTGGCCAGCCGCCCGAGTTGAACGCCGCTCAGCCGGATGCGGCCGCGAATCGGCTCGTTGCTGGAC
>DATLIF010000432.1:0-7729 GCA_035539575.1 Fimbriiglobus sp.
GCTCGTCGGCCTGTTGTACGCCGAAGTCTGACGCGCCGGTGGCGGCGTCCGGGTGCTGCTCGCCGGCCCCAAGCGGGTCGTCGGCCTGCTGCACGCTGAACGCCCCGGCCGGGGCTACGGTTCACGGCGGGCTGGCCGAACTTCTGACCAGGTACGACGTGAACGAGTTCGCGGCGAGCGTCCAGGTGTACGCGGTCAAGCCACTGTGACTACTGGCTCATTTAGTAGAGCACATCAACAAAAACAGGACGCCGGTCCACCCGGACCGGCGTCAGAACCGAATCGCTACAGCTCCTCGTTGCAATACTCTCGGCTTGGTTAGGCTCCGATTCGCGTCGATCGTTCGCTAGTGGGCGCTACTGGATTTGAACCAGTGACTTCCACCGTGTGAGGATGGCACTCTAGCCGCTGAGTTAAGCGCCCGTCTCTCCCGGCCAGTGGCTGGGAGTGTTTATGTACCGGACATCGGCGGGCCGGTCAAGGTTCACACCTTGGGCGGCAGATTGGTTGCCGGGGCGTCGTCGAACTTCGGGGCGGCCGGCGACGTCACCCGCTGTGGTGGGCGCACCGGCTCCGGCTCAATCGCCGTCCGTGTGCCGCTGGTCGTGGCCGTGTTGATCTCGTCCTCCATCCCGCCGATCCCCTTCTTGAACTCGATCACCGTCTTGCCCAGCGATCGACCGATGTCGGGGAGCTTGCGGCCGAACAACAAGACGCCCAGGAGCAGCAGCAGCAGGATCTCCTGCATGCCGAGGCCAAACATGTGTCCATCCTCCTCGTCGGTTGAGAAAAGCGCGAACTACGGGCGGGAGGAGGTTGAAGGTAACCCCACCGGCGTGCGTGTCTGCAGACTGAGGAAATCTTATCAGCCCCACCGACGGACGTGCAAGGAGCCCGGCCGGGTTTTTTTCCGTACCGCGGTCCGGTCATTCCGACTTCGGGGCGACGCGGAGAGTCACCGTGACCGGGAAGTGGTCGCTGTACCCGCGACCTCCGGCCGGCGCGGTGCCCGGGTTGCCAAACCGCCAGGGTTCCCGCCGTGAGGAACTCCGGGTCAACCCGTCCACCGGCACCCGGACGCTATCCGGGTCGCACGACCAGCCGACCGAGTCCAGCATCCCGGGCGATACGCAGACCTGGTCGTAGATCAGCGGCTCCCGATACCACAGCGTCCCGAACTGCTCCGCCGACTTCCCGGCGAGGAGGTTGAGCAATAGCGGTGGATCGGCGCCCGGGACCACCCGGGAGCGGTCGCCGGTCGCGCGGAGGATGCCGGCCACCGGTTCGGAATCGGGCGTGTCGTTGAAATCGCCGCAGACGAGCAGATCCACGTCTGGCCGCGACCGGACAGCGTCCTGGTAGACGTCGTTAATCAATTGCGCGTATTTGGCCCGACCGTCATCGCCGTCGCCTCCGTCCCGCTGGCGCAACTGTGACGTCCAGTGGCTCGCGATCAGGGTCAGGTTATGGCCGTTCGCCGCGACGTGTGCCTCCAGGATGCGGAGTTGCCGGCCGTGGAGCCGCGTCTCGGCGTGGGCGACGTTCAGTCGGGTGATGAGGCACGGGGCGATGTGCCGGCCGGCGTCCAGGTTCCGCATCGCCACCTGGGTGTACTGCCAGACTGGTTCGGCCTTGGCCTCGTTGAGCTTGCGGTTGAGTGTCTCGCGCAGGAGTTCGGCCGCCCGGACGCTCTCGACCTCGACCGCGGCGATCACGTCTGGGCCCCGTCCGCCGTTCATGGCCAACAGGGCGTCGGCAATTCGATCGTACTTCTCCCGACGGAGCCCCTCGTCGGCGGCAAACGGATCGTCGAACTCCTCGTCCACCGTCCTCCGGTTATCGTTCGAGTCGTCGAAGAGGTTTTCCACGTTCCAGAAGCAAAACAGGTACGACCCGGAGCCGTCCGGGTTGGTCCCCGTGACCGGCGGCTGATTCCCATAGGGAGACCGGGTCGCCTGGTACACGAACCAGACCAGCACACTGAGCAGCGCGATAACAGCGAGGGCGATCTGGTACTTCCGGGGGAGGCCGCGGAAGGACTGGACGGCCTCGCGGAGAAGCCTGTCCTGCTGCGACCGGCGCGCCATGGACGGACCCAACCCGGGGTGCTGGGAGAACTGGGCAGTACCCGATTGTACGACCGGGGGAGGAAAGTCGGCTAGACACGACCCAGCGCAGCGGTATGGTGTCGGCCCGCGTCGGCGAAGTCGGCGGCAGCACTGGAGGGACGGGTGATGAAGCGCTCGGGGCAACTGCTCGGGCTGATTGCCGGGGTCGGGCTGGGTGCAGCCGCGGCGGTCTCCCTCGTCCGGCCGGAGCCCGCCGCCGCCGGCTCGAACGATCGGATTCAGGACTACGTGATGGCGACCGGGGCGGTGTCGCTCAACCCCCGCCAGCAGTCCGACGGGGTGTGGCTGCTCGACTACCGGTCCGGCAAGTTGCTCGGGACGGTCATCGACCGCAACATCGGCAAGATTGTCGGCTGGGCCGAGGTGGACCTCGTCGCCGAGTTCGAAGTGGCACCGAAGCAGGACGTCCACTTCATGATGGTGACCGGGTGGATCACCGCGGGGCAGTCGGCCCTTTACGTCGCCGAGACGAGTACCGGGAAGTTCGGGGTGTACACGATGGGACCGGGCACGAACGGCGGGGTAGTCATCCGTCGGCACGACTTGACCGCGTTCCGAAGGGTCGAGCCGCCGGCCCCCGGACCTGCAGCCGCTCCGGCTGTCGTGCCGGCCCCAGCCGTTGCGCCAGTTCCGGGCGCGGCCGCCCCACCGGTGGCACCGCCACCGGGCGGACCGGACGGTTGACCGCCGATCACTTCCACGGCCCGCGGGTTGACCGCGGGCCGTTCGCGTTTTCCCATCCAGTCGCGCCGTCGCTATGATGCCGGGAGTGGACGTTTCCGTTGAACGCCGCCCCGACGTCCGATGATCGACGCACACATCCACGTCGTTCCGCCGAACCTGCCCGGTGTCGGGTGCCTGGACCCGATCTGTAGCGCCGCGCCGGACGTGGTCGCCGGGGCGGTCCGCGAGGCAATGCGTGCCGCCGGCGTGACCGCCGCGTTCGCCATGGGCGAGGTCAGCACCAACCCGGCCGACCCGCTCGGCATCAACAAGACGCTGCATGTCGCGGAGATGGTCCCCGGCCTGCGCGCGATCGGCGTCATGGACCCGGCCCGCGGAGACGACCCGGACCACATTCGTCGAGTCGAGGCGGAGTTGGCCCGCGGCCGGGTGGTCGCCCTCAAGGCCTATCTCGGATACCTGCACTACGAACCGGCCCATCCCGGCTATCGCCGGTACTACGAGCTGGCCTGTCGGTTCAAGTTGCCGGTGATCTTCCACACCGGTGACACCTACTCGGCGATGGCGAAGTTGAAGTACGCCCACCCGCTCGGCGTGGACGAGGTGGCGGTTGATCACCCGGACTGTCGGTTCGTGCTGGCCCACTGCGGCAACCCGTGGCTGACCGACGCGGCCCAGGTCGTCTACAAGAACCTCAACGTCTGGGCCGACCTGTCCGGGTTGGTGGTCGGCGACGGAACGGTCTTTGCCGATGACGAGCACCACGACTCGCTGTCCGACCTGGCGGCCGCGGTCCGGCGCGCGTTCCGGTACTCGGAGCGGCCGAACCGATTCGTTTTCGGCACCGACTGGCCGCTGATACCGATCGCGCCTTACCGGCAGTTCATCGCGTCGGTGATCCCGTCCACCTGGCACCAGGACGTGTTCGAGGACAACGCGTGGACACTGTTTCGGCTGACCTTGTAGTCGAGTCTTCGAGGCCCACCGTCTGCACTCGCACGGTGGGCCTCGAAGACTCGACCCACCCTACAAGACGGCACCAATTCTGCGATAATCGGATAGACCACGCACAACTGCTCCAGGGTCTAGCCCGATGCTCAATGCCGCGTTGAAAGATGCCGTGTTCCGCGTACTGCCGCGGGTGAAGACGCCCGCTCAGTACGCCGGCGGGGAACTGAACGCCGTACCGAAGGACCACCGACAGGTTCGGGGCAAGCTCTGCCTGTGCTTCCCGGACACCTACGGCCTGGGGATGAGCCACCACGGCTTCCAGGTCCTGTACTCCATCATGAACGCCGACCCGCAGTGGGCCTGCGAGCGAGCGTTCACCCCCTGGCTCGACTACGAGGCGGTGCTGCGCGGGGACGGACTCCCGCTGTACGGGCTGGAGACGTTCACGCCACTTACGGAATTCGATCTGCTCGGGTTCAGCCTCCAGTACGAGGTGAGCTACACCAACGTGCTGACCATGCTCGACCTGGGCGGGGTGCCGCACCGCTCGGAGGACCGCCGCGTCACCGACCCGTTGGTGATCGCCGGCGGGCCGGGGGCGCAGAACCCGGAGCTGCTCGCCCCGTTCGTGGACCTGTTCGTCATCGGCGACGGAGAGGAGTCCTTGCCGTGGGTGATGGACAAGTGGGTGTCGCTCAAGGAGCGGGCGCTGCGGGACGGCGACCTGTCGTACCGCCGTCGGCAGGAGATGATCGCGGAGCTCGCCGGCTCCGTGACATGGGCCTACGCGCCGATGTTCTACGAGCCGGAGTACCACGCCGACGGGGCGATTGCCACCGTCAACAGGCTGCGTTCGGACGTGCCGGCCGAGATCACCTCCTGCGTCATCTCGAAGGACTTCGACGAGTTCCCCCTGCCGACGCGGCCCGTCGTCCCGTTCGTGCAGACGCCGCACGATCGGATCGCCATCGAGATCATGCGCGGCTGCCCGCACCAGTGTCGGTTCTGCCAGTCCACGGTCATCAAGCGGCCGCTGCGGGTGCGGTCCGTCGAGACGATCGTGCGGTCGGCGCTCGAGAGTTACCGCAACACCGGCACCAACGAGATCAGCCTGCTGTCGCTCTCCAGCAGCGACTACCCGCACTTCGAGGAGTTGGTCAAGAAGATGTTCGAGGTGTTCACCCCGTTGGGGGTGAACGTGTCGTTGCCGAGCCTGCGGATCAACCACCAGTTGCGGTCGCTACCCGGGCTGATCCAGGGCGTCCGCAAGGCCGGGCTGACGCTGGCCCCGGAGGTCGCCCGCGACGACATGCGCGAACAGATTCGCAAGCGGATCAAGAACGAGGACCTGTACGTCGGCTGTCGGGAGGCGTTCAAGAACGGCTGGCAAAAGGTCAAGCTGTACTTCCTCTGCGGGCTACCAGGCGAGCGGTCTGTGGACCTGGACGGCATCGTCGAGATGGCCGAAACGATCAGCCAGATCAGCCGGGAGGTGACAGGTCGGCACAAAGAGGTGACAGCGTCGGTCTCGAACTTCGTACCCAAGCCGCACACGCCCTACCAGTGGAGCGGGATGCAATCCCGCGAATACCTCCGCTGGGCCGGCGACTACCTGCACCGCAAGAAGCGGCTCAAGAGCGTTCGGGTCAAGCAGCACGACATCGAGACGAGTCTGCTGGAGGGCATCCTGACCCGCGGCGACCGGCGGGTGGCTCCGGCCCTGTACGAGGCGTGGAAGCGCGGCGCCCGGCTCGACGGGTGGCGGGAGTGCTTCCGGCCATCGCTGTGGTGGGACACCTTCCGCTCGTTGGGGATCGATGTGGGCTTCTACAGTCACCGTCAGCGGTCGGTCGCCGAGCGGCTGCCGTGGGATCACGTCAACGTCAAGAAGGGGCGGGCGTACCTGGAGAAGGAGCAAGAGCGCAGCGTCATCCAGTTGAAGGTGATGGCCGACGCGGTGCAGTCGGAAGGGGGATGTGGCGGATAAGGCACTCGTCGAACGGAAGGATTCGGAGAAACCGCGACCGCCCTGGGCGGTCGCGGCTCTAGCAGAACGCGAATTGCTTACTCGCCCGATGCGCCCAGCGCCCGGGAAGGGCTGGTCCAGTTCGGTTGGAAGACCTCGTCCTTCTGGCGGTGCTTGTTCACCCCAACCCCGACCGCCTGTACCGCCAGGAACCACGACCGGAACGCGGTCGCCCAGTCGGCCTTTTTGGAGGCCTTGTCGGCCTCAGCGGCGAGCCGGTCGTGAACTGCCCAGTCGATGCCCAGTTCCTTGTCCTTGGTCGATTCCTTCAGTGTCGCGTCCAGCTCGGCGAAGCGGTCGGCGATCGGCTTGCCGATTTCAAACGCGTAGTCGCGGTAGAGTCGTAGCTCAGTCGGTTCGCTGGCCGCGGGTGAGTCTTCGTCGTCCTGTCGGCTCCGGAGTTGGAGGTACAGTCCGACTAGCCCCGCAACGATTAACACTGCGGCCAGCAGGAACGCCGGCACTGCCCAGGGCAAACGCTCAGACTTCAGCCACACCGACAGACCGGCGACGGCCACACCAGACCCCAGGCTCAGGTACGGCCACGGGACGATCCGGTTGATAGCGCCTAACGCACGCGACAGGCCGCCGCCCGACGACCCGGAGGGCGACCGATCCCCGCCCGGGACGTGGACGATCATACAGGTGATGTTGTCCGGCCCGCCGCGGAGGTTCGCCAGTGCCACCAGGTGTGGGACCGCCTCCTCTGGTGGGAAACCGGCGGCAACGGCCCCGATCTCGTCCGGCGTGACGACGTTCGAGAGCCCGTCGCTGCAGAGCAGGAAGACGTCCCCCGGCTCGACCGGGTGCGGGCCCTCCAAGTCCACCTCGACCTCGGCGTCCGGTCCGAGCGACCGAATAATGACGTTCCGTTTGAAGTCGCCCAACTCATCCGGGTCGATGCCCTGTCGGCGGGCGACTTCCCACACCCAGGAGTGGTCGAACGTGAGCTGTTGCACGCGGCCGTTGCGGACGCGGTAGGCCCTGCTGTCGCCGACGTGGCCGACCCAGGCCCCCTCCGGGCGGATCACCAGTGCCGTGGCGGTCGTGCCGAGCCCCTTGAATTCGGGGTTGTTCTTGCCGATGGCGAAGATCGACTCGTTCGCCTCCTGGAACGCCCGGCGGAGGGCCGCACTGACTCCTTCCTGGGCGACGTGCTTCTGATACGTCAGGGGGATGTCGCGGACGGCCTTGGCGCTGGCCTTCTCGCCGACGGCATGGCCGCCCATCCCGTCGGCGACAATGAAGACGTGGCCGTGCGTCCGCCAGGATTCTTCGTCCGCGCCGGGCTTGGCGGCGCAGGCGTCCTGGTTGTGGCTCCTCTTGACCCCGACGTCGGTCAGGCTGGCGTACCGGATTTTCACGGGCGGGCCACCGAGGGAGTCCTGGGAACCTGGGGCGACAATTGCCGCCTTCATTGTATCGACATACTAGCCGTCGCGATGCCACCTTTCGTCCCGGACCGGCCCGACCCGGCTTGACCGGCCCGCCGTCGGACGCTATCCCCGAGGCACAGAATCATAGCACCCTCACGGCCCGCGGGCGGGAGGCGGGATGACCACCCGGCGGTTCGGTCTCTACTTTGCGGCGGCGGCCGCTGGCCTGGCGGTCGGTTGTGTGGACCGTCGGTTCGTCGTTGAGACGAACGTTCCGGGCGCCCAGGTGTCCGTGGACGGCATCCCGATAGGGGCCGCCCCGGCTGACGCCCGGTGGGAGTACGCCGGTTGTTACGAATTCAAGGCCGTCGCCCCGGGGCACGAGCCGCTGACCCAGCGAGTCACACTCGAACCCAAGTGGCACAACTACCCACCGCTCGACTTCTTTGCCGAGGTGCTCTGGCCGTTTCGGATTGAGGATGTCCGCCGGGTGCAACTGACGCTGGAACCGGTGCGACCGGTCAACCAGGTCGAACTCCTCAACGCGGCGATCAACCTACGGA
>DATLIF010000433.1:0-1733 GCA_035539575.1 Fimbriiglobus sp.
GGCTGGTTGACCCGCCGGTCGAGTGGTCTCCGGACTGGCTGTGGGTACGACCGGAGCGGCCCCCGGACCCGGTATCGAGGGTGGCGGAAGCGGCCCACCGGCTCCGGCGCCGCCCAGTGACGGAGGCGGGAGAGGTCCCTCGGCGGGCCTGGCAGCAGTGTGTGGGATCGGGTCCGCACTGGGCGGCGCCGGTGGTGCGACGTACCCGACAGCCACGCCGGCCGCCACGTCTTGCGTCGCGGAACCCGGATTGCCGGCGAGGTCTTGTGTCGTCACCTGGACCGCGACCGGTCCGGCCGTCGTCGGCTTGAACCGCGCCGATCGCTTGGTCATCGCGGCCGGCGGCACCGCCTGCCAGTCGCCGATTGCGCCCGGTCCGGTCGGCTTGAACTGGACCTGAGTGGCCGACTCGTTCGGGAACTTGTCCTCTACCCCCCACTCGATCGCGATCTCCTCCCCGACACGCTGCGCCTGCACCCGGACAACCGGGGGCGTGGAGTCCACCATCAGCTTCTGGATGCGGTCCGCGGCCAGGCGGCTGACGTCGGGCGGATCCTTGCGCCCGTCCCGGAAGACGATCATCATGGTGACCCAGTACAGCCCGTCTTCCTTTGGGGTGAAGACGAAGTGGTCCTGATCCGGGGTGGAAGCGGCCTCGACCTGCCAGGTCTGACCCTGGTCGCGCGAAACGCAGAGTTCGACCCGCTGAATCGATTCGCGCAACTCCGGCTTGTACTCGATCGCGAGCTTCAGGGAACGGGACTTGACCGGGAAATAGTCAGCCGGCGGCTGAGCGACACCGACAGTCATCCCGACCAGAGCGAGAGCGGTCAGGTTCATTCCCGATCCCCCGGCTGTAGCGCGGACCTCCCACGCGGGTCGCAGCGGTCCTGCCAGGGTTATCGGTTGCGACGGGGTGGCAACTTCACCTCCGCCGGGTGTCGGGCAGGATTCACTCAAGTCCCACAGCCCTGTGGCAGACGCCCCGGGTGGGGTGATATGACTACCCTGTCTACTGTCCTCGCCACACCGACGGAGGCTGCCCCGTGACCCCGAACGACCTCAAGCAGCTTCTCGACGCGGTCCGGTCTGGGCAGGTCGGGGTGGATGACGCGGCCGCGAAGTTATGTGACCCGGCGGTTGGCGATCTGGGGTTTGCGACGCTTGATCTCCACCGCAAGGAACGGTGTGGGTTCCCCGAGGTGATCCTGGCCGAGGGGAAAACCGCAGAGTGGGTGGAAGGGGCCGTCCGCCGGATCGCCGAGGCCGGACAGGAGGTGTTCGCCACCCGACTCAGCCCGTCCCAGGCGGATCACCTATCAACGCATTTCCCGGAGGCCGAGATCGACCGGCTTGCCCGCACGTTCTGGCTCCCGACACCCGGCTGGCAGCCGGCGAACCTGGGCCAGGTCTGGGTGGTCACGGCCGGTACGGGGGACATGCCGGTCGCCCAGGAAGCACTGGTCACGGCGCGGGTCATGGGGGCACGGGCGGAACTGATCGCAGACGTGGGTGTGGCCGGCATCCACCGACTTCTGCGGCACCGTGAGAAACTGGCCGATGCGGACGTGATTATCGTGGTCGCCGGGATGGACGGTGCGCTGCCGAGTGTGGTCGGCGGGCTGGTCCGATGCCCGGTGATCGCGGTCCCGACGAGCATCGGATACGGTGCAGCGTTCGGCGGGGTGGCGGCTTTACTGACGATGCTCAACAGTTGCGCCGCGGGCGTCGCC
>DATLIF010000434.1:0-3059 GCA_035539575.1 Fimbriiglobus sp.
GTGCCGCCCCGCGCCAGCTTGGCGAGGAATCCCAGGAACTTGCCGGCGATCACCCGCCGACCCCGGTCGTTCAGGTGCCCGGCGTCGTATGTGTACTCCGGGCACATGCAGGGGACGGTCTGGCCCTGCCATCGGGTGACACACCGGGTGCCGTCCTCCCGGGTCGCCTCCGCCTCCGCGAGGTCGAACAGTAGTCCGCCGCCCGCGTACTCGCGGCGCATCAGTTCGTTGAACCGATACCGGGTTGCGTTGTCGTCCGCGAACGGGTCGGGTCGCTTGAGGAGCCGCTTCACCACGAGTTTCCAGCCCTCCCGACGACCCCGGATCGGCACCGTGACGTGGGCGAACTTCGTCCGCGGATAACTTCGTGTCAGTTCGGTCATTTCAGCCTTGTATGACTCGAACAGCCCTTCCACGTCCGCGCCATGCTTGAGATCGACGTAGCAGAACTTGAACAGCGCCACGTCCGCCGTGTCGCCCACGCCGCCACGAACAACGCGCGCGAAGTCCTGAATCTTGGACAGCGGCTCGAAGTTCCGGCCGACGGGGCAGTGGGCCAGGGCCGGCCCGGTGAGAGGCTCGGTGGATTCGACCACGGACCACTTGAGGTCAGGCCGTCCGGCGAGGAGTTCCCCGACCCCGGCGATGACGTCCGCCCCGACGGACTGATGTCCGAAGAATACCTTCAGCCGCGAGAGTGCCCGCACCTCGTCACCCGAGAGCGATCCGATCGGCCGCGCGACGGCTTCGGTAGTCATGTTTGCCTCCGGTGATGCGACACCGATCAGTCCCGTTGACGATAGTCTGTCGCGAGCCGCCGACGCCAGTCGGCGGGTGATGGCCGCGACACCCGCCGACTGGCGTCGGCGGCCAGAGGCAATCGAATCCGGGACTAGCCGCTGCGTGGCGGAAGGGTCGCGACATACTTGCGGACCTCCTCCAGCCGGGCAGCCCAGCTCTCCGTCTCCATCCGCTGACTGCGGGCCGCATCTGGCCCTGGACGGGCCAGCGCCTCCCCGACCCGGACGGCGAACTCCTCCGGGCTATGGCCGATCAGGCACTCGCCGAGAACCTCCACCTCCGGGATAGCCGTGGAGACGACCGGCAGACCGGCGGCCAGGTACTCCCGCGCCTTGAGCGGGTTGGCGCTCAGCGTGACCTCCGTGACCGGGAACGGGATCACCGCCACGTCGAACCCCTTGCAATACCCGGGTAGGCTCTCGTACGTTTTTCGGCCGAGCAAGCGGACGTTCGGCTCTCGCTCCAGGGCGGTGACATCCATCGTCACCTTCCCGAGCAGCACCAGCGTCGCCGACGGGTGGCTGCGGGCCAGGTGGATCAGCAGTGGCATATCCACCCAGTCCTCGGCAATAAGCCCAAAGTACCCGATTACGGGCCGAGGCAGAGACGAGATCTCGTCCGGTACGACCGTCTCCGGGTCCAGTGCCCGACGAAAGTGGGTGTAATCGACGCCGTGGCGGATCAGCACGGTCGGCGCGTGAGGAGCCTTTTTCGTCTCCAGTAGCTTGGACGCGGACACGACCACCAGGTCGGCCTGCTCGATTAGCCGCCGTTCCACCGCCGTGAGGGCCGCGGTGTCCACCCCCGCGAAGGCGGTGTATTCATCGACACAGTAGTAGATGACCCGCTCTTCATCGAACCGTCCGGCGACGACCCCCGCGTACGGGTTGAACACCCAGTTGACGGGCCGGGTGAACCCGAGTTGCCGCATGGCCCGGCGGACCTGGACGGCCAGCAACCGGGCGTTGAGCCGCTGGACCCACGGCTTCCCCCAGGCGGGGAGGACCAGTGGGCTAAACACGAAGATGTTCGGCTCGACCTCCCGGACCGGCTCGGCGGCGGCCTTCAGCTTCCGAAAGATCCGGCCGACGTCATGCTTGTTTCCCAGGGACGGTGCCCGTTGTCCGATCGAGTTGACCCAGAGGATTCGGTTGTCTTGCGCGAGGAGGCGCATCAGGTGCGTCTTGGACAGCGGGTCCCCGGTCCAGTCGTGACTGAAGCAGAGCATGTCCTTTCCACGAAGGACCGATGTCGGGCTGAGTGCGTCTGTCATGGGTGCGGCTGCAATGCGAGGTGGGCGTCGTCTCTCGAATTTAGCGACCGACACACGACCGGGCGGAAGGTCACTGAGCATTATGTAGCACTAAACCAGAGCCGCGTCCGGTGCCGGGCATGGCTACCGCTTGCCGTCCTCCTTCTCCTTGACCTCGTTAAGAATGGTCGCCAGGACGGTGTCGGTGGAGACGTTCTCGGCCTGCGCCTCGAAGTTGAGCAGCACCCGGTGGCGCAGCGCTGGAAAAAAGACCTTGCGGACGTCTTCGAAGCTGACGTTGAAGCGGCCGTCCAGGAGCGCCCGCACCTTGCCGGCCAGGATCAGCGCCTGGGCCCCGCGGGGGCTGGCACCGCACCGCAGGTAGCGGTTGGCGTCGGCCGTGGCGAACTCCCCCTGTGGGTGCGTCGCGAGCAACAACCGTATCGCGTAGTCCTGCACCGGCGCGGCCACCAGCACCTCGCGGACGAGCCCCTGCCACTGGGTGATCTCGGAGGCGTCCATCACCTTGCCGGCGTGCGGGTTCTCGTTGCGGGTCGTACGGTCGAGGATCCGGTTCAGCTCGTCCCGCGTCGTGAACGGCACCAACAGCTTGAACAGGAACCGGTCGAGTTGCGCCTCGGGGAGCGGGTACGTCCCCTCCTGCTCGATCGGGTTCTGCGTCGCCAGCACCAGGAACGGCTCCTCCAGTCGGTGAACAGTGCCGCCCACCGTGACGCTGTGCTCTTGCATCGCCTCCAGCAGTGCCGACTGCGTCTTGGGGGTGGCGCGGTTGATCTCGTCGGCGAGAACGATCTGCGCGAAGAGCGGGCCGGACTGGAAGCGGAAGTCGCGCTTACCGTCGGGAGCCTCGGAGATGATGTTCGTCCCGATGATGTCCGACGGCATCAGGTCCGGGGTGAACTGGATTCTGGCGAACTTCAGGTCGAGTGCTTGTGCCAGTGTGCGGACCAGCAGCGTCTTTCCCAGGCCGGGGACGCCTTCGAGC
>DATLIF010000435.1:0-8528 GCA_035539575.1 Fimbriiglobus sp.
GCGGGTGACGGTGTGGTGGCAGGTGCTGGCTTACCTGATCATTACCGTCGCCGAGATCCTGATCTCGGTGACCGGACTGGAACTGGCGTTCGTGGCCGCCCCGCCGAGCATGAAGAGCTTTGTCACTGCCTGCTGGCTGGCCGTCGTGTTCCTGGCCAACCTTCTCATCAACGCGCCGATCACGCAACTCTATCCGTTGATGGAACCGGGCATCTACTTCGCCATGCTGGCCGGGGCGATGGGGGTAGTAACGCTCGTCTTCGTGCCGATTGCCGCCCGGTTTAACCGGGGGATGGCGGAGACTCAGGCGGCCGCCACCGGCGAGGCACTGAGCGAGGAGAGGTGATTGGCTAGTACCGCGGCACGGCGGGATCGACGCGGGCCGACCACGCTTCGATCCCGCCGGCCATTGAGTAGACGTCGCCCAGTCCGGCGGTCTGCTGAAGGATCGCGGCGCCGGACAGGCTTCGAACTCCGTGGTGGCAGTAGACGACGACCGGCACCCCGGCCGGCGGCTCGACCTCGCCGGCCCGGTATGGTAACTCGCCCAGCGGGATCAGTCGGCTGCCCGGCAGCCGGCAGATCGCGTACTCCTCCGGCTGCCGCACGTCGAGCAGGTAGACCGGCTCGCCGGCGTCGAGCTTCGCCTTCACGTCCTCGGGCGATATCTGGCGGATCATCACTGCTCCGAAATGTCTGGCAGGCCGAGCGCCCGCAGGTACTCGCGTTCCTTGACCCGCATCGCCTTCGCGTCGCGGTCGGTGCGGTCGTCGTAGCCGCACAGGTGCAGGCAACCGTGGATGACGTACAGCACCAACTCCGTCACGACCGGGTGGCCCCGCTCCTCGGCGTTCGCCTTCGCCACCTCGTAGCCGATGGCGATCTCGCCTTCGAGTTTCTTCGCCCCGGGGTCGGTGTACGGGAACGTGAGGACGTCGGTCGGCTCGTCGTGGTCGAGGAACTGCTTGTTGAGCCGGTGGATGTGGGCGTTATCGACGAACGCGACCGTGACCTTGGCCTCGCGGACGCCCTCGCCTTCGAGGACGGCCCGCGCGGCGGTCTTAAGGCCCTGGAAGTCCAGGTCCTGCTCATACGGGTTGGCGACCGAGACGCGGATCATGCAGGGATTGTAGCAAGCCCGTCCGCTGCAACAGCCGGGCTTTCGTCACCCATCGACACCTTCCCCGCGACCTCGTTCGCCAGCGCTGCGTAGTCCACGGCGCCGGGGCAGTTCGGGGCGTACCGGAAGATCGACTTGCCGAAGCTCGGGCACTCGGCCAGCTTCACGTTCCGCCGCACCCTCGTGTCGAACACCACCGCCCCGGCCCATGGCACGCTCGCCTGCCGGCTGCGGTCCAGGAACGCTTTCAGGTCGCCCACCACCTCCTGCGCCAGCTTCGTCGCCGCGTCGTAAAGGCAGACCACCACCCCCGTCACCGTCAGGCCGGGGTTGATCCGCTTCGACACCAGCGCCGTCGTCTCCAGCAGTTTGCTCAGCCCGTGCAGGGCGAAGAAGTGCGGTTGCAGCGGGATGAACACCTCGTCGGCCGCGGCCAGGGCGTTGAGCGTCAGCACACCCAGCGACGGGCCGCAGTCCATCAGCAGGTAGTCGAACGGCTCCGGGTCCGCGGCCAGGGACTCGCGGAGGATTACCTCCCGACCGACGACGCCGGCCAATTCCACCTCGGCGGCGGCGAGGTTGATGTCTGACGGCACCAGCCACAGCCGCTCCTCGACCTCGCGGCGCACGTCCGCCAGCGGCTTGTTGGCGACCAGCACGTCGTAGACCGATGGGGACTGTCCGTCCGGCTCGACGCCGAGGTGGGTGGTGGCGTGAGCTTGCGGGTCCAGGTCCAGCACACAAACGCCGTGGCCGGCGGCGGCGAGGGCGGCCGCCAGGTTGACGGTCGTAGTGGTTTTGCCGACCCCGCCCTTTTGGTTGATCACCGCGATCCGTCGCATGGGTGTCCTCGCTTCGAGCCGGGTTCCGCCTTGCCACGCGGCCGCGGTCGCTTATAAACGCTAATACCTCTCCCGGACCAGCCCAACCGCGCGGCCGATGCCCTGCCGGCCGCCCCGCGCCCCCGGTGCTGGCCGTCTCCCGGTTCGGGGCGTCGCGCGTCCTTTCCCACGGAGATCATACGTACATGGCCAGCACCGTCCGTCAGGAGGCGATCGCCCGGATCGCCTCCACCAACCACGACCTCGGCCGGCTCGACTTCCGCACCGTCCACATCAAGGATCTCTTCGGGTCTAATGTGTTCGGCGAGGAGGAGCAGCGCCAGCGGCTGCCCAAGCCGGTCTTCAAGGCGCTCCAGAAGACCATCAAGCAGGGCGTCCCGCTCGACCCGACCGTGGCCGACGCCATCGCCAGCGCCATGAAGGACTGGGCCATCGAGCACGGCGCCACCCACTACACCCACCTGTTCCAGCCGATGACCGGCCTGACCGCTGAGAAGCACGACAGCTTCCTGACCCCGACCGGCACCGGCCGGGCATTGGCCGAGTTCAGTGGTAAAGAGCTAATCAAGGGCGAGCCGGACGCCAGCTCGTTCCCGTCCGGTGGCATCCGGGCGACGTTTGAGGCCCGTGGCTACACCGGCTGGGATCCGACCAGCCCTGCGTACATCCGCGAGTCCCCGAACGGCTCGACCCTGGTCATCCCGACCGTGTTCGTGTCGTGGACCGGCGAGGCGTTGGACAAGAAGACGCCGCTGCTGCGCTCGATGGAGGCGCTCTCGACCCAAGCCATCCGCATCCTGAAGCTGTTCGGCCATAACGACGTGAAGAAGGTGTTCACTACCGTCGGCCCGGAGCAGGAATACTTCCTGATCGACAAGAACTTCTTCTACGCCCGGCCGGACCTGATCAACTGTGGCCGCACCCTCTTCGGCGCCAGGCCGCCCAAGGGCCAGGAGCTGGAGGACCAGTACTTCGGCACCATCCCGGAGCGGGTGTTAGCGTGCATGTCCGAGAGCGAAGCCGAGATGTTCAAGCTCGGCATCCCGGTCAAGACCCGGCACAACGAGGTGGCCCCGAGCCAGTACGAGATCGCGCCGATCTTCGAGGACTCGAACCTCGCCACCGACCACAACATGCTGGCGATGGACATCATGCGCCGGACGGCCGAGAAATACGGCCTGGTCTGCCTGCTGCACGAGAAGCCGTTCGCCGGCATCAACGGGTCGGGCAAGCACAACAACTGGTCGATGGCCACCGACACCGGGGACAACCTGCTCAACCCCGGCGACAACCCGCACGACAACGCCCAGTTCCTGATCTTCTGCGTCGCGGTCATCCGCGCCGTGGCGAAGTACCCGGAACTGCTGCGGGTGACGGTCGCCAGCGCCGGCAACGACCACCGGCTCGGGGCGAACGAGGCCCCGCCGGCGATCATCTCGATCTTCCTGGGCGACCAGCTCCAGGACGTGATGGATCAGCTCGAAGCGGGCGCGCTCAAGAGCACCAAGCAGGGCGGGCAGATGGAGGTCGGGGTCACGGTGCTACCGAAGCTGCCGCGGGACGCCGGCGACCGCAACCGGACCAGCCCGTTCGCGTTCACCGGCAACAAGTTCGAGTTCCGGGCGGTCGGGTCGTCGTTCTCGATCGCCGGGCCGAACACGGTCCTCAACACCATTGTGGCCGAGTCGCTGGATTTCATCGCCACCGACCTGGAGAACGCCACCAAGGCCGGCAAGCCGCTCAACAAGGCGATCCAGGACCTGCTGCCGGGCATCCTGAAGGAGTCGAAGAAGGTCGTCTTCAACGGGGACAATTACACCCCGGAGTGGCACCAGGAGGCCGAGAAGCGCGGCCTGCCGAACATGCGGAGCACCGTGGAGTCGATCCCGGTCATCATCCGTAAGGACTCGGTGGACCTGTTCGCCAAGTACCGCGTCTACAGCGAGAAGGAGTTGCAGAGCCGGTACAACATCTTCAGTGAGGGCTACGTCAAGACGATCACCATCGAAGCCAACATGATGGTCATGATGGCCCGGACGATGATCCTGCCGGCGGCGCTGCGGTATCAGTCCGAGGTCGCGCACGCGGTGACGGCGGCGAAAGCCGCGATGGTGGACGTGGGCCCGCAGAGCGAGTTGCTCGGCGAGCTGTCGAAGACGATCAACCAGTTCCAGACCGCGGCCGCGGCGCTGGAGAAGGCGGTCAACCACCACGCCGACGGCGACGCCTACGCGCACGCGAAGCACGCCAAGGACGCGGTGGTGCCGAAGATGGCCGACCTGCGGACGCTGGGCGACAAGCTGGAATGTCTGGTGGCCGATGACCTCTGGCCGCTGCCGACCTACCGCGAGATCCTGTTCATCAAGTAAGCGATGGCTGAGTGAACGCGAGGCCCGCCCGCCGTTGCGGGCGGGCCTCGCTGTTGAACCAGTCTACCGATTGTGCCCGGTGAACGGCTCGACCTGCGGCGCGACGAGCGGGGCGTACATCTCCGGCCGTCGCCAGTTCAGCCGGTCGATCTCGTACTCGCCGGCACAGTGGACCACCTTCTTAACCCTCGCCACATCGGGGTCAATCTCGGCGTACAGGACCGCCTCGCGGTCGTGCTCGGCGATGGCCAGGAAGTCGCCGTTGACGTCCGACACCGAGCTGTGCCCGACGAAGTGGAAGCCGGTCTCGTCGCCGACCCGGTTCACCGCGGCGTAGTAGATGTGGTTCTCCAGCGCCCGGACCCGGGTAACGAGGGTCGCCTGCTTGATCGCCTGCGTCGCCCAGTTGGTCGGCAGGACCACCAGGTCCGCACCATGCAGCGCCAGAATGCGGGCCGTCTCGGGGAAGCTGCTGTCGAAGCAAATCCCGACCCCCACCCGCAACCCGCCGAGGTCATGGACGGTGAACGGCCGGTCGCCCGGGTCGGTGAACCGGTCGGCGCCCAGGCACGGCAGGTGGACCTTGCGGTAGGTGATGAGTTGCCCGGTCGGGCCGACCAGCGCGCAGGCGTTGTAGAGCCGGTCGCCGGCCCGCTCCAGCAGGCCGAACGCCGCCCAGACGTTCCGCTTCGCACAGTCTGCGGCGACGGCGTCGGTGGCCGGACCGGGAATCGGCTGAGCTGCCCGCTCCGTTTCGGCCCGGGACGCGAAGCCATACCCGGTCAGCACGCACTCGGGGAAGACGACCAGACGGGCGCCTCCGTCGGCAGCCCCGGCCAGCCGGGCGCGGACGGCGGCGAGGTTGTCCTCGACCGCGCCGAGCCGACAGTCCATTTGCACGGCGGCGATCTTCCAGGTCGGCATGGTCGGCTCCGCGCTACCGCCCGGCCGGGGTATCGGCCCGACGGATCAGTTCCAGGTAGCGGTTGATCTGGGACAGCCGGTTGACGTCCCCAACCCGTCCGAGGTCAAGCCCCTGGGGCCGGGCGGCCTGCTTCAGCCGCCGTTCGGCCTCGGGGATGTTGCCGTCACTCAGTGCCAACATCGCGCGCTCGTACTGATAGGTGGCCTCGTCCATCAGCACCTGGCGGACGAAGTAGCTGCTCGCGTGCAGGCCGACCGCGCCGCCGATCAGCGGGCCGAGGTGGTTGGACAGTTGCGGGTTCGCCAGCCGGGCGAACTCGACCGGCAGGTGCAGGACCGTGTCGGAGAACTTCGGGTCCAGCGTCCCCGGCGACCGGGGCAGGGCTTCGGCGGCGGCCGCGAAGTTCCCTTCCAGCCGGGACTTCACCCCCACCAGGGCGCGGAACGCGGACGTCACCGGGTGGTCCGGCTGGGTCGTGGTGAGCCGCTTGATCTCGTCGTCCAGGGCGGCCAGGTCGTCGGCCGCGTCCTCCAGTCGTCCGGCCCTCAGCTCCATCACGATGAGTTGCAGCACGACCTGGAGTTGAGCGTCCCCGGTCCCGAACTCGTTGGGGCCGGACGCGGACTTGAACACCTCGATCGCCTTGCCGGGCAGCCGGCCCGCCGGGCGGTCCGGTGGCCAGTCGTTGGCCGCCGACAAGAACTTGGCGAGCGGGGTGCGCTGCTGTTCGACGTACTGCGTATGCCGCTGGACCAGTCGGGCGAGACTGTCCTCCTCGTCCCGCAGCCCCGACAGGAACGTCTTGACCGGGTCTTCCGACTTTATGCCGGGGGGGATCAACTCCCGTAGCATCTCCGGCGGCATCTTCTCGACCAGTTGGACCATGAGGCCGAAGACCTCGCGCGACAGGTCGAGCTGTCCGGTCTGGCGATAGAGCACGGTCAGCCGTCGGGCGGCCTGGTACGCGTCTCGGGCGAGACGCGGCGGGCATTTCTCTGGCGGCGGGATCCGGGCCAGGAACCGGGCCAGGGCGGTGATCACCTGGAGCTGTTGCTCGGGCATCTGGACAGCGCCCAGGGGCTGATCCGAGGTCGGGGGGTACGGCTGGCCGTACGCCAACCAGAGGGAGCGATAGACGTCCGGGCGGTCCGGGGTGGCGGCCACGGCCCGCCGGGCCATTCGGCTGATCACAATCGGCAGAGCGAGTTGATCGTCCTCGACCGGTTGCGGGTTCGACTGTACCCAGCCGACGCCGCTGGCCACTCCCGCCACGCCGGCCGCGCCGCTGGTCGTGGCGACTCGGGCTTTCGCCTCCCAGCGCCGTGCCGACTGTTCCGCGAGGTAGCCGTTGTACCCGACCAGCACCTCGACGTCGTCCACCTCCGGCGGGAGCGGTTCCGGCCGGGCCAGGTACTCACCCCACAACGCATCCCACGGGTCCGCGATTTCCCGCAGCGGCTGGAGGGCACGACCCTCGGGCAGCGGTTCCTGCCGGGCGCCGAACGCTAGCCGGATCGGGTTGTACCGGTGCCGGTTCGCTACCTCCTGACCGACCGCGGCCGGTCGGGCGAACACCGCCGCCCGGCCGTCCAGGTGCCACAGGGTCCACCGGTCCTGCTCTTGCAACAGGGCACCGATCGCGAAGCCGTCCAGCCGGGCCCTCGACGTGTATGTCAGAAAGCCGGCGTTGCGAGCGTCACACACCCGCCAGGCGTCCCCGGTGTCGGGTGCGTCTCCGGCCGGCCGGCGGCCGACCAGGCTTTCCCGGACGGCCAGTAGGTCGTACAGCTCCGGCCGGTGGAAGGCGTACCGGCCGTTGACGAATACCCGCTCGCCCGGGGCGTACCACGCGCAGTAGTTGCCGAACTCGGAGCTCATGTTCAGACCGCGGACCGATTCCGGCAACTCGGCATACAGGTCCGACAGTTTGCCGGCGGCCCGCACCAGCCCGTCGTCCGGCGTGACCTTCCACTCCAGCCGGTTGGCATAGGCGGCTTCGGTCGTCGGGTTGTGCAGCCACCCCGGGTACGCCGCGCCCAATAGTATCAGGGCGGCCGCCACTGACAGCAACCGGCCCAGCGCGCTGCCGGTCAGCGCCAGACGGGTCGGGGTGTCCGACAACGGGCCGAGCTTGATTCGCGACGACAGACCGTTGAGGTGTGCCGCGGCCAACGGCGCAGCGACCAAGGCGAAGAACGGTATCAGCCGGACGTGCGTCAGCGCCAGGGCCGCGTACGCGACCCACAGCAGGATGTGCGTCGCCCGCAGCCGTGCGAACCCCGCGGCCAGCGCCACGATCGTCATCAGGGCGAACGCCGCGAACGCCACCGACGGAACTTTGAACTGCTCGTCCGGGGTGCCGGGCCGGTACACGAAGTAGCCTTCCGAAAACAGCGGCCGCACCGTGAGAATGCTCAACTCGGCGTCCGCCGACGTCCCGGCCGGCAGCCCGACACCGAACTCGATCGGGATGAGCTGGTTCAATGTGGACCCGGGGTCCTTCGCCAGCGCGGCCAGGACCATCGGATTCAGCAGGCACGCGACCACGCCCAGGAGCAGCGCCCGGACGAGTAGCCCAGTCGGCGGGGCGGGCGGGAACGGGTCGTCCTGCTGCGGGTCCTTCTCGCGGGTCAGGAGTGGGTGCAACTTTTCGCCGACGAGAACCAGGGCGACGGTCAACGGGCCAAGGAAGAACCAGCCGTCCACGTTGGCCCAGATTGCGAACAGCCCGGCCAGGGTCAGCGGCTGTCGCCAGGAGCCCGGCCGCCACGGCAGGCGGTAGAGGATGAGCAGGGTTGCGGCAAGGAATAGCATCGACCAGACTAATGGCCGGACCTGCGCGGCCGGGGCCGCCGCGAGGGCCCCGAGTATGACCAGCATCGCCCACGGCCATAGGGCTTGTCCACTTCGCCGCAGCAGGAACAGCAGCCCGAACGCGGCCGCAAACACAACCGCCTTGACCGCGACCACCGCAGCCCCGGTGGGGTTTGCCGAGTAGAGCGCGTACTGCACCAGGTCGTTAAGCCAGGAGGTGTCGGCCCACGCCCGGTCGGCGCCGGAGAACGTGAACGGGTCGGCCCCCGGGCTGTACTTCCCCTCGGCGAGGTTGCGGCCGTTGGCCAACTGGAGCCAGAGATCGGTGTTGCGCGCCGGGAACGAGGCCACCAGGAACCCGATCACGACGGCCATGACGACCAGGGCGAAGTCCACCGCCCCGAACCACTCCGGCCAGGTGGCGGGTTTGGGCGGCTCCTTCGGGGTCGGAAGTGGCG
>DATLIF010000436.1:0-14217 GCA_035539575.1 Fimbriiglobus sp.
TTCAAGAACCTGCTGACGGTGATCCTCGGCGGGGCGGAACTGCTGGCCGCCCGGGACGACCTGGCGCCCGACGCCCGCGAACTGGTCACGCACATCGCCGACGCCGCCGAGCGCGGCGCCGCCCTGACCACCGAGTTGACCGGCTACGCCCGCGACCAGGCCCAGGCGACCCGGGTGCTGCCGGCCGCCGACGCCGTGGAGCGGTTCCTGCCGCTTTTGCGGCGTGCGGTCGGCCCGACCCACCGGGTCGAGTTCGCCCGCGGGGCCAACAGCGGCTCGGTGTTCATCGACCCGTCGCGGCTGGAGCGCGTGCTCCTGAACCTGGTGCTCAACGCCCGCGATGCGATGCCACGGGGCGGCACAATCCGGGTGTCGGTGTCCGGCCAGGCGGCCCTCCACGACCCCGGCGCGCCGCGGACCTACGCCCGCATCGAGGTCCGGGACGAGGGCGTCGGCATCCCGGCGGAGTTGATCGAGCGGGTGTACGAGCCGTTCTTCACCACCAAGCCCGAGGGCCAGGGGACCGGGCTGGGCCTGGCGGTGGTCAAGCAGGTCGTGGACCGGGCCGGCGGGTTCGTCCGGGTCGAGTCGCAGCCCGGCCGGGGAACCGCGTTCCAGGTCTTCCTGCCCCGCGTCTCCGCCGACGAGAGCGAACATTCCGACGAGCCGAAAGACACACCCTGTCGGGAAAGTTGACCCACTTCCGACGACCGCCGCACTATTACCGGTAGCCGACAGGGGTTGTTATCCCCCAGCACTCGTCGCCGACATGAGTCCCGGACTTCTCCCGACACTGATCCGTCAGCTCCGCCGACCGGCGGACGCGAACCCGTCGGCCGACGCCGAACTGGTCCGCCGGTATGCGTCGCTGCGCGACGGGGAGGCGTTCGCGGAGTTGCTGCGTCGGCACGGGCCGCTCGTCTGGGGCGTTTGCCGCCGACGGCTGCCGAACCGGGCCGACGCCGAGGACGCGTTCCAATCGACGTTCCTGGTTCTGGCGAAACGGGCCGCCGCGATCCGCCGGCCGGAGGCGCTAGGCTGCTGGCTCTACGGCGTCGCCCATCGGGTCGCCGGTCGGATGCGCGGTCGGTCCTCGCTACCCATACCGGCCGATGTGCCGTCCGCGACCGCCCCCGTCGCGGAGACCGCAACTGTCCGCGAGTTCCTGACAGCTCTCGATGAGGAGTTGTTGCGGCTGCCGGAGAAGCTCCGTGGACCGCTGGTGCTGTGCTTCCTCCAGGAGCGCACGCAGGACGAGGCGGCGAAGCAACTCGGCGTGTCGCTCAGCACGCTGAAGCGGCGGCTCGACGCCGGGCGCGAGTTGCTGCGGGTGCGGTTGAACGGCCGGGGTGTGGAACTATCGGCGGCGCTGGCCGCGATGGGGCTGACCGTCCCGTCGGCCGTGGCCGACGCCGCGGTGCGGGCAGCGGTAGCGGGAGTGTCGGCGGGCGCGGTGTCCGCGAACGTACTGACCGTGACCGAAGGGGTGGTGCGGGCCATGACATACACGAAGTTCAAGGCGTGGGCGGCCGGCGTGCTGATGGCCGCGGCATCGGTCGGCGGCACCGGATACTTCGCCACAACGGGCTCCGGACAGACCGGCTCGCCGGACGGCGGTAGGCCAAAAGGAGTGGACCCCGCGCAGCCGAGCGACCCAACAGGCGCTCCCGGCAGGGATCGGCGAGTTGAGGCACTCCGTCGGGAAGTTCAGGCAGCCGAAGAGGCCGTTCGGGCGCAGGAGTCATTTCTGACACAACTCCAGAAACTGCCGGCAATCTCGGAACTTGAGATACTCCAGGCGCGGGTCCTCCGAGATCGGTATCGCTTGTATTTGGAGACGGCAAGGAAGCAACTCGCCGACTTCGGAGCAGCGAAGGCCGCCCCCGCCGCCCCGCCTGAACTCCACAAGTTGCGGCAGGAGAAGCTGAAGCTCGCCCGGGAAATGTTGAAACTGGTGACGCAGCGAGCCCAACAGGGGCAGAACCCGTTCCCGGACGTGTACGAGTGGTCGAAGCGAGTGTTCGAACTGGAACAGGAGGTCGATCCGTCGTCGGCGGCCCGGCTGCTGGCGGCGAAGGACCATTACACCCGGATGCGCATGCTTCAGGACCGGGTGCAGACGTCCGACGATCCGCTCGACCGCGGCACCGTGGGAATATACCGGCTGGAGGCCGAGACGTGGGCGAAGGAAGCCGAGGCCCGGCGGGCAACGCGGCCGTCGCCGGCGGACGAAGGCGCGGCGGTGCCGGAGGAAGTCGAGAGGCTGCGTGTGGAGTTGGAGAAGGTGAAAGCGGAAGCGTTGCGAGAGTGTCAGCGTGCCGAGCAACTGGCGGACAGGCTCCAGAAGCTCATGGACGAACTGGAGAAGTCACGGCCGGAAGGTGTCCACCCTTTCCAACCGTGGAGAGAGAACCCATCACCTACCGTGCCCGCGGGCTTCAAGGGCACCGTCCAACGGATTGAGGGGACCGCGAAGGACTTGGCCAACGGCCGTGAGGTCTGGGTCGAGATCACTCCGGGAGCAGATGCCGGCCTCAAGCAGGGCGCAATCCTGACCGTTCGGCGGATGGCCGGTGCGAGCGGCAAATACCTGGGGACGATCACCCTGGTCCGGGTCAACGCCAAGGACGCGGTCGGCCGGTTCAGTCCGGCCAACCCGCGGGGCGTCGAGGCGGATGACCTACCCAAGCCGGGCGATGAGTTGGCTCCCAGAACAAGCGTCCGGTGAGCGCGTTGTTGGGAGTGCGCGGCTCCTGCCGTGCCGTGGGGCGCCGCGCGCCGTCAGGCCAGGATCTCTTTGATCGGCTTGCCGAAGTCGATCTCCAGCCGCTTGCGGCCGGGGACCTCCAGCCGCCGCGGGTCGAGGCCGAGTTGGTGCAGCACCGTGGCGTGGATGTCCGTGACGTAGTGGCGGTCCTCGACGGCGTGGAAGCCGATCTCGTCCGTCGCCCCGTGCTGCACCCCGCCCTTGACGCCGCCGCCGGCCAGCCACGCGCAGAACCCCTGCGGGTGGTGGTCGCGGCCGTCCCCCTCAGCGCCAGGCGAGCGGCCGAACTCCGTCCCCCAGACGACCAGCATGTCCTTCAGTAAGCCCCGCTGCTTCAGGTCTTTCAGAAGTCCGGCGATCGGCAGGTCCACCTCTGCCGAGAGCTTGCCGTGGTTGGCCTTGATGGCGGAGTGGGCGTCCCACGCCCCGCCGCCGCCGCCGCCGTGGAACACCTGCACGAACCGCACCCCGCGCTCGACCAACCGCCGGGCGGTCAGGCACAGCTTGCCGAACGGCGCCGTCGTGGGTTGGTCCATGCCGTAGAGCTTCTTCGTCGCCTCGCTCTCCTTCTCCAACTGGAGGGTCTCCGGGACGGCCGTCTGCATCCCGAAGGCCAGCTCGTAGGACTTGATCCGGGCGCGCAAGACTGGGTCGTCGGGGTAGTCGATGCCGGCCAGCTTGTTGAGCCGGCCGAGCAGGGAGAACTCGGCGGCCTGCTCCTCGCGGGTCCGGCCGCCGGCCGGGCGGACGAACGGGAGCGGGTCCTTGCCGTCCACGGCCAGCCGCACGCCGGCGAATTCCGGGCCGAGGTAGGCCGCGCCGTGGGTCCACTCGCCGCCGCAGCAGTCCCCGGTCGGCACGCCCAGGACGACGTACTCCGGCAGGTTCTGGTTGAGCGTCCCGAGGCCGTAGCTGCACCACGAGCCGATCGTCGGATGCGCCCCCTCGCGGACGTGCCGGCCGGTGACGAACTGGAGCTGCGCCCCGTGGTCGTTGTCGGTCGTCCACAGCGAGCGGACCACGGCGATATCGTCGGCGCAGCCGCCGACATGCTTCCACCAGTCGCCGACCTCAAGCCCACACTGGCCGTACTTCTTGTGGCCGGTGGTCAGCCCCATCAGCTTCTTGCGGTTGCCGTGCGAGGGATTGCCGCCCACGACGTTCTTGAGCTTCTCCGGGCTGTCCGCCCCCTTGTACGGCGTCTCGTCGATCGTCTTGCCGTCGTACTTCGTGAGTTCCGGCTTCACGTCGAAGCTCTCGACGTGGCTGACCCCGCCGCACATAAAGATCCAGATGACGGACTTCGCCTTCGGCGGGTGGTGCGGCTTGCCGTCCGGCGCGTGGTCCTCGGCGCGGGCGACGCCGTCCTGGAAGAGCATGGCGCCGAGGGCCAGGCCGGTGAACCCCATGCCGGTGTCGGCCAGGAACGACCGACGAGTGACGCCGGGGCAGTGGCGGGAGGGCATGGCAGGCTCCTCAGTAGAATTCACCGCGGAGGGCGCGGAGGGCGCAGAGAGAAAGACAAAGTTGTTCCCTGTCTTTACTCAAATCTTCTCTCTGCGCCCTCCGCGCCCTCTGCGGTGAATTCTGTATTCAGCGGATCGTGACGAAGTCGTGGTGGTTCATCAGCACGCGGATCAGGCTCTCCCGGCTCCTCGCCGCGTCGCCGGGCTGTTTCAGGTACGCCTCGCACTCGGCCGCCTCCACCGCGGTCGGCGGCCGCGCCAGCACGCGGCGGAACGCGGCGGCGACGAACGCCGTCTCGGACGGCGCCTTCGCGTGCAGTTCGCCGGCCAATAGCTTCGCGTGGCGGGCGGTCAGGTCGCTGTTCGCCAGGGCCAGGGCTTGCTGCGGGGTCACGCTCTCGTGCCGCTCGTAGCACTCGGTCACAGCCGCGCAGTCGAATAGCTTCAGGAACTCCATCTGCTTCTCGGCCGCGTGGCGGAAATACAGGCTCCGGCGTGGGACAGTCAGCCCCTGGGCGTGATCGATGTCCGGGCCGCCCATCGTCAGGTCGAGCTTGCCGGCGACGTAAAAGATCTGGTCGCGCACCAACTCTGCCTCCAGGCGCCGCGACGGCATCCGCCACAGGTAGACGTTGTCCTGGTCGGCCGCGAGGCTGGCCTCGTCCGGGGTGGACGCCTGCCGGTACGTGGCCGACGTCACCATCAGCCGGTGCATCGGCTTCATTGACCAGCCGCGGGCGGCGAACTCGGCCGCCAGCCAGTCGAGCAGGGCGGGGTGCGACGGCCGCTGACCGTTGCGACCGAAGTCGGCTGTTGTCGGCACGATCCCCCGGCCGAAGTGGCGGAGCCAGAGGTGATTCATCGCCACCCGGGCGAACAGCGGGTTCGTCGGGTCGGTGATCCACTGTGCCAGCGCCGTCCGCCGGCCAGTACTCTCGGCCGGGTAGGTCGGCAATTTCCGTTTCGTGTAGGCGGTCGTGGGCGGCTTCGCGGCCGCGGCCGCGGCGTCGGCCACGGCCTTCCGCAGCGCGGCGAGTTCGGGCGGCTTCTGCCCCTTCTTCGGCGGCGGGGCCAGCCCGCGCTCGTGGGCGAAGAGGTTCCGTCGCGCCTCGGTCACAGCCTGCTTCCGCTGGGCCGCGACGGCGGCCCTGGCGGCTTCCTCCCAGCCCGGTGAGTTCACCTTGCCCGCGTCCTCGGCCTGCTCGACCGCCAGTTCCGCCTTCAGGGCGGCGTGCCGATCCCGCGCAACGGCCACGTCGATCTCGGCCAACGCCACGGCATCCGTCGCCTTCTGGAATGCGCTGACCGCCGACACCGGTCCGGTCGCGTCCAGCCGCAGCCGGAACGCCGCGACCGCGGCCGTGCGGACGGCCTCCTCGGCCTGCCGGACCTTCGCCTCGCTCTCGGCGTGCGTTTCCTTCACCACGAACGGCCGCCGGTCCGGCTCGTGGGCGGCCAGCGGCAACTTGACCGGCTGGACCTCGGGGAACTCTCCACCCAACCGCGCCGGCACACCGGGCGGAAGGCTCGCGGATTTGTCCGGCGTCCGTTCGTCGCCGCGGACGTAGAAGTACGTCGGCACCTTCAGGTCGGCGTCGTAGACGCGCGGCAACCCGTCCTTTGTCGTGTCCGGCTGGCCGGGGACGCGGTCGATGCGGACCTGGTGAGACTCGAACACGGCCCGCGCCCGGTAGTACTCCTTCTGGGTGATCGGGTCGTACATGTGGTCGTGGCAGCGGGCGCAGCCGACCGTCACGCCCAGGAACGCCTGAAAGGTGTGATCGACCGTGTCCTGCAGCCACTTCTCGCGGCTGAGCCGCTTGTAGTTCCGCACGAGGTATCCGGTCGCCCGCAGGGTGTCGGGGTCGCCCGGGGCGATCTCGTCGCCGGCCAGCATCTCGCGGACCATACGGTCGTAGGGCTTGTCGGCGTTCAGGGACTCGACGATCCAGTCGCGCCACCGCCAGATGTGCGGTTGGCTGTCGCGGACCTGCTGGCCCCACCCGGCCCAGTCGGAGTACCGCCAGACGTCCATCCAGTGTCGGCCCCACCGCTCGCCGTAGCGCGGCGAGGCGAGCAGGCGGTCCACCACCCGCTCGTAGGCACCGGGCGACGTGTCTTGCAGGTATGCCTGCTGCTCCTCTGGGGTCGGCGGCAGGCCGGTCAGGTCGAGGTAGACGCGGCGCAGGAGGATTGCCCTGTCCGCCTCCGGTCGGGGTTTGAGTCCGTGTTCCTCGTGCCCGGCCGCGATGAACGAGTCGATCGGGTTGCGCACCCAGCCGGCGTTCTGGACCGCCGGCACGGCCGGCCGGCGGACTGGGTCGAACGGCTGCCACTTGTAGGACGCCAGGAACTTCTCGAAGTCCGCCAGCTTCGCCGGATGCTCGTCCAGTTGCGCGCGGGTCGGGGCGTCCTTCGGGTCGCCGGGGTTGTGGCCGGTCAGTAGCTCGGTCAGGTTCGGCACCCCGTCCGCGTCGCTATCCTCCCCGGCGACCGCCCGGATACGGTCGGCGATCTCGAACGGCTTCTTCGCCTTGCGGAGTTCGGACCTGACCTCGGCCAGCCGCTCGCCGAACGGGTTGTGCGGCTTGTCGTCCTCCGCGGTCTGCCCGGGCTTGTCCGGGAGATGGCAGGTGCGGCAATCGTGAAGGCCGCGGGCGAGGAACGGGCCGAGGTACTCCGCCAGGGCCTGCTTATGGACAGGCCGGGCCGAGGCCGGTGTGGCCAGCAAGGCGGCGAGCACTACTGGAGCGAGCAGGCGGGCCGGTCGCATCGGGCGGCCTCCCGGGTGGGATGTCGGACGGTTCGCAGGTCGAAGCGGGCCCGGGCGCTGCCGGGCGGGGGCGGGATCCAACGCCGCTATCTTCGCAATAACGCCGGCCCCCCGCCAGGGGTTGTCCCGATCTTCCTCGCAATGCGGCACGTGCGGGGGTTCCCAACGGACCCGGGTCGATATGACAGACAGGATACTCGGGCGGCGCCCCCCGGTTGTCGCCGATCACACCTCGGGTCAACCGCTCGCATGAAGCCGGAGCCGTCCGCCACCGCCGACGACCGCGAACTGCTCCGCGAGGGATATCGCCCGCAGTTTCGCCGCGGGCTGGGCAGCTTCACCGCGTTCGCCGCCGGGTTCTCCTACCTGTCGATCCTCACCGGCATCGTCCAGAACTTCCACCTCGGCTACCGGGAGGCCGGCCCGGCGTTCATCTGGACCTGGCCGGTGGTGTTCGCCGGGCAGTTCTGCCTGGCGCTGTGCTTCGCCGACCTGGCCCGCGAGTACCCGTTCTGCGGCGGCGTCTACGCCTGGTCTCGGCGGGCCGGGTCGCCGTTCCTCGGGTGGCTGACCGGGTGGGTGTACCTCGCCTCGCTGGTGGTCACGCTGGCGGCGGTCGCGCTGGCGCTGCAGATCACCCTGCCGGCCGTCTGGTCGGGGTTCGAGGTGATGGGCACCGCCGGCCGGAACGCCGCCATCCTGGGGGCGGTTCTGATCGCCGTCAGCACCGCGATCAACGCCGCCCGCACCCGGTGGATGGCCGCGATCATGAACGTGGGGGTGGTCGTCGAACTGGTCGCGGCTGTGCTGCTGATCGCCCTGCTCGGGCTGCACGCCGTCCGCGGCCCGGAGGTGGTGCTGGAGGTGCGGACCGGGGGAACGGACGACGGGTTCGGGATACTCGGGCCGTTCCTGGCGGCGGCGGTGATGGCCGCTTACGTCATGTACGGGTTCGACACGGCCGGCACCCTGGCCGAGGAGACGGCGGAGCCGCGCCGGCGGGCGCCGCGGGCGATCCTCCAGGCGCTGGCGGCGGCCGCCTTCCTGGGGGCGTTGCTCCTGCTGACCGCACTGACCGGCGCGCCTGACCTGTCCGACCCGCTGCTCTCGGACGGCGCGGGCGGCCTGCCGTACCTCATCAAGCAGGTTCTCGGCGACACGCTCGGGACGGTGTTCGTCCTGGCATCCGTCGCGGCCATTTTCGTCTGCACGCTGGCCGTGCAGGCGAACACCGCCCGGGTCCTGTTCGCGATGGCCCGCGACCGCGCGGTTCCAGGGTGGCGGTGGCTGGGCCGGGTCCATCCCACCGAGCGGTCGCCGCAGGCCGCCGCGCTGGCGGTCGGCGTGCTGGGCTGCCTGCTGCTACTGGTTAACCTGAACTTCGAGCGGATCATGACGGCCCTGGTCTGCGTCAGCATCGTGTGGGCGAACCTCGCCTACCTGCTGACCACCGGCCCGATGCTCGTCCGCCGCCTCCGGGGCCGGTCGGCCGCCGGCTCGCCCTACCTGGGCTGGTGGCGGCTACCGGTCAACGCGGTCGCCGCGGTCTGGGGCGTGGTGCTGATCGTGAACATCGGCTGGCCCCGCGAGCGGTTGTACGGGAGCGAGTGGTATCAACTCTACGGCGCCCCGCTCTACACGGTCGGGTTGCTCGCCGCGGGGGTCGTCGTCTACCGCGTCCTGCGGCCGGCCCCGGCCCGGAAGGGGGTGGCCGGGTGAGCGCACTCCCACACCCCCGCCTGGCGCCCGCCGGCAGGCGGTTCCTCGGCTGGTGCGTCCACGCCTACACCGCGTGCGGGCTGCTGCTGGCCGCCGGGGTCGCGCTGCTGCTCCTGGAACCGGACCGCACCCCCGACACCTACCGGGTCTGCTTCCTGTTGATGCTCGTGGGGGTGGTGGTCGATGCGACCGACGGCACCCTGGCCCGGGCGGTGCGGATCAAGGAAATCATCCCCGGGTTCGACGGCCGCCGGCTCGACGACCTGGTGGACTTCATCATGTACACCTGCCTGCCGCTGGCGCTGATCGACCGGGCGGGACTGCTGCCGGACGGCGGCCGCTGGACGCTGCTCGCCGCCCTGCTGGCGAGCGCGTACGGGTTCTGCCAGGCGGACGTGAAGACCACCGACGGGGCGTTCCTCGGGTTCCCGTCGTACTGGAACATCGTCGCGTACTACCTGTACGCGCTCCCCCTCGACGGGTGGCCCGCGGCCGGCCTGGTGCTCGGGCTGGCGGTGCTGACGTTCGTCCCGAGCCGGTACCCGTACCCGACGCAGCCGGGGCGGGTGAACCAGTGGATGCTGGCGCTGAGCGTGCCGTGGGCGGTGCTGGTGCTGGCCGACGTGCTACGGCCCTGGGAGGGGCGGCCGGCGCGGTGGCAGGTCTGGGCCTCGTTCGCGTACCCGGTGCTCTACCTGGTCGTCGCCTGGGTCGGGTCGCTCCGTCGGACGGCGGCCGGGAGGTGCCGGGCGTAATTCGACAGCATCCCGTCCGACCGGGTGCCGGGCGGGTAATACCCGCCGACCCAGGACGGGTACGAGTAGCCGGCGGTCCCGATCCAGAGTTTCAAGGTCAAAGCTCAAGAGCCCGTTCGGGGACCTTGCGGCGGGCAGCCTTAGGGGGTCAGGCGATCAGGCGATCAGGCGATCAGCACACCCCATCTGATCGCCTGACTCTCATCTGTTGATCGCCTGAGACTGGAAGTGATCGCCTGAGACTGGAAGTGATCGCCTGACTCTCATCTGTTGAGCCCCCGTGGCCCACTCTGACTGCCTGACAATCGTCCCAGCAACCCCGGCCGATACGCGGACCAAGAAGCCGCGCAAAAGTATGGCCCGACACCCTCATTGTTAGCGGGGGCCGGGCCATCAACTTCTAACTTTGAACTTCTAACTTTGAACTCCCCGCGTCAGCGCGGGACCCACGTCGCCCCGCCGGTGCCGGGCGGCTGGGTCCGCGGCGGCAGGGCGGTCTTCTTGAGCCCCGGCAGCGCGGGCCGGGAGACGGGCCGAGTCACCCACGCGGAGCCGTGTTCGGACGGCGGCGGCGGGGCCGGTCGGCCGGTCGCCCACTGGAACACCGCCCGGGCTGCTTCCGCCGCCACCTTGCTGTTCGGCGCGACCTGCCCGTCCGGCAGTCCCATGTCCATTCCCAGGTATGTCTGGAGCAGCCGGGCGACGGCCAGAGCCGTCTCGCGGTTGGACTGACGGCCCAGCCCACGGAGGACGTCTGTGGCGTCCGGGTTCTCCGGGTCCGTCGCCAGCAGGATCTCGGCCGCCAGCAGCCGGACCGGGCTGGGCTGGTCCACGTCGGTCATTCGGTCGAGCAGCTCGGTCGGGATCATCCCCAGCGCCCGGAGCAGGCCGGCCAGTTCGACCCGCAGGGCCGGCGGGGTGTTCGGGTCGATGACGCCCTGGCCCAGTTCGCCGGCCAGTTCCGGCTGCACGCCGGCCCGCAGCACTGCCGCGTAGTGGGCGATTAGTGTGCGGACCGACCGGTAGGCGAGCGGGTCCACCTCGGACGCCCAGGCGGTCAGATCGCAGACGGCCAGCGCTGGCAGCCGACCGGCCGCCCCGGGGAACGGCCCGTCGGCCGCCAGCGCCGGGTCGGCCAGGGCGTCCCGGACCAACTCGCGGACGACCGGCCAGTGATCGGACCCGGAGGCCAGCAGGGACTCGGCCGCGGCCTGGCGGACCTCAGGCACCGGGTCGCGCAGGAACCCGGCCAGCCCGGCCAGTGAGCCGGGGTCGCCGGCACCGGCCAGCGCCGCCACCCCGACCGCGCGGACGGCCGGTTCCTGGGTGCGGCGGACCACCCCGAGGACAGCCGCCGCCTCCGCTGGCCGCCAGCACTCCCGCCCCTGCAAGGCGGCGAACGCGGCCGTGCGGACCTCGGGCCGATTGTCGGCCATCAGCAACTCGATCGCCGGACCCGGGTCTTCGCGGATCGCGTCGGCCAGGGCCCGCACCTCGGGCAGCGCGGCGACCGCCTCTGTGTCCTGCGGCCACCGCGTCCGTGCCCGCATCTCACGGCAGAGGGAGACCGCCCACCGCCGCGGACCGACCCCAGTGCGGATCAGGTCGTGCCGGATCAGCATGCCGACCGCGACCACCAGGAACAGCCCACGGGCGGCCCGCGCGAACTGGTCCGGCTCCGACCAGGTGAACGCCCACAGCCAGCCCAGCGCGACCAGGTACAGCACGACGATGGCGCCCGAGACCGGCGGCCGCCACGCCTCCCGTGCCCGGGCGAACAGCAGCCCGCCGACGAACGCCGCAGCCGACCCGGCGGCCAGCACCACCGAGGAGTACCGGGCGGCGGCCAGGGCGAGGATAACGGACGGGGCCAGCAGAAGGACCCAGCTCACCACCCGCGCGGTGGCAGAGCCGACTAACCCACGCTCCGGGGACTTGCGCATGTGGCGACGTCGGATGGGGGTACGACCCCGCCGGCGACGGGGCATGGTTCGGGCGAGCGCTGAAACGTAGGTCGGAGAATGGGGCCGGTCAAACGGAAGGGAACAGCGCTCAGACGAAGACTGAAATCTGCGGCCGCCGCTGGGACCGCGGCCGTCCCGGCCGCTCTGGCTACCACGGTCTGAGGCCATCCGGGGTATCGTGACAGCCCCCGCCAGGTGAAGGTGTGGCGGCCGGGACGGCCGCGGTCCCAGGGCGGGTCACTTCTCCTTGGCCGGAGGGTCTTTGACCTTGAATGCGTCCAGGAAGTGCTTCACCCGCGGGTCGGTGTCCGCGTCGTCCGGGTTGATCATCCCGGTCACCCCGACCTCGTAGAGCCGGGTGCCGACCAGGGTGTACCGGGCGACTGTTACCGTGTCGTCCGGGTGTTCGAGCGTCAGGTCCACCGACGTGTGGCCGTCGGCCATGCCGGTCGTTCGCCGCACCTCGGTACTGCCGGGCACCTTGACTGCCAGTTTGTCGGCGGCGTCCTTGAGCGCCCGGTCGGCCGCCTGCGCCTTGGCTCGTGGGAGGTCCACATACCGGACGAAGTACGTCTCCGGCGGGAGGTTTCGCTTGTACTCGGTACAGTGCCAGGTTTGCCCGTCGTCCGGCAGGGTGTAGGTGAACGGCTGGCCGGGGAACTCGCCGCGGAACCGGCCGTCGGCGGAGTCATACGGCTGGAAGTTCGGGAACATCATCCACATGGCGAACACAAAGAACCCGCCGCACGGCAGCACGCACAGCCCGAAGAACCCGAGGATCAGCAGCCACACCCAGAGGGTGCTCTTCTTCCTGGGCTGCGGCGGGCGGTCGTCCCACGGGGCGCGGTCGTCGAGCCGGTCGCGGTCGTAGTCATCGCGAACGGGTTGGCGGACCGGGCGGTCGAGGTCGTCGCGAACCGGCCGGCGGGACGGGCGGTCCTCCTCCCAGTTGCCGGGCGCGGGCAGCGCCGGCGGGGCGGGCGAGTCGGCGGGCGGGACGAACACCTTCTGGCACGAGGCGCAGCGGACCTGCCGGCCGCGGAACTCCGCGGGGATGTCGAGTTCTTCCTGGCAGTGCGGGCAGACGGCGGGTCGGGGCATGGTCGGCTCGGCGGCAGGGGCGAGGTCCGCAGGGTAGTTCGGTCGCCGGGTGCGGAGATTATACGTCGGAACCGCGGCCCCGGCCGACGCCGCTAGAATGCCAGCTATTCCCCTGCGATCCGGGGTCAGGAGCGATTATGGCCGAGCCGTACACCACCGTCGTCGGGCTGGAAGTCCACGTCCAGCTGCTCACGAAGACCAAGCTCTTTTGCGGATGCCTGAATCGGTTCGGACTGCCGCCGAACACCGCCACCTGTCCGGTCTGCCTCGGGCTGCCGGGGTCGCTGCCGGTCATGAACCGCCGCGCGTTCGACCTCGCCCTGCGGGCGGCGCTGGCGCTCAACTGCGAGATCGCGCCGTTCACCAAGTGGGACCGCAAGAACTACTTCTACCCCGACCTGCCGAAGAACTACCAGATCAGCCAGTACGACCTGCCGTTCAGCCGCGACGGCTTCCTAGAGATCAACGTCCACCCCGACCCGAAGAAGGGCCACACGCCGAAGCGGATCGGCATCATCCGCGCCCACCTCGAAGAGGACGCCGGCAAGCTCGTCCACGACGAAACCGGCCGCGGCGGCGACTCCCGCGTGGACCTGAACCGCACTGGGACGCCGTTACTCGAGATCGTCTCGCAACCGCACCTGAACAGCCCCGAGGAGGCGGTCGCGTACCTCGAAGAGGTGCGGCTGATGATGCGCGAGCTGGGCGTCTCCGACTGCGAGATGCAGGAGGGGAGCCTGCGCTGCGACGCCAACGTCAACGTCCACGTCCCGCGGCCGGACGGGTCGGTCGCCGCGACGCCGCTGGTGGAGATCAAGAACCTCAACAGCTTCCGCGCCGTCGGCCGGGCGATCAAGCACGAGGCGCAGCGGCAATACGAGCAGTTTCAAAAGGACCCGGCGAACTATCGCATCGACAAACGGGCGAAGACGACGGCCGGCTGGGACGACGCGAAGGGCCGCACCGAGGTGCAGCGGCACAAGGAGGAGGCGGCCGACTACCGCTACTTCCCGGACCCGGACCTGGTGCCGGTGACGGTGACAGTGGAGCGGATCGACGCTGTGCGCGCCGAGATGGGCGAGTTGCCGTCGCAGCAGCGACAGCGCTTGCAGACCCAACACGGGCTGAGCGCCTACGACGCCGGTGTGCTGACCGCGAAGGGTCGGACGATGGTGGCGTACTTCGAGGGGGTGACGGCCGCGCTCGGCGACGCGAAGGCGGCATCGAACCGGATCAGCGACCTGATCTTCCCGACGCTCGCCGAGCGCGGCGAGGAGATCGCGGACTTCCCGGTGCCGGCGAAAGCGTTCGCGGAGTTCGTCAAGGCGACGGCGTCGGTCGGCCAGGACCCGCGCCGCAAGGCGTTCGCGCACGTACTGGCGCACGGCACCGACGCGGCCGCGGCGATGGCGGCGCTGGGGATCAAGACCGACTTCGACGAGGCGACGCTGCGGGCGGCGGTGGCGGCCGCGATCGCGGCTCTCCCAGAGGCGGTGTCCGCCTACAAGGCCGGCAAGGTGCAGGCGGCGAACAAGATCAAGGGCGAGGTGATGAAGGTCAACAAGGGCGCCCCCAACGACGTGGTCCAACGGCTAATGGAGGAGGAGCTGGCGAAGGCGTGAGTGGGCGAACTTCCGAGTGCCGAAGCGCCTCGTTACCATAAACGAGGAGG
>DATLIF010000437.1:0-3756 GCA_035539575.1 Fimbriiglobus sp.
CCCTCGTCGCCGCCGAACTGGATCGTCACCGAGCCGTCCGCGTTCGGCTTGGCGGTGACGTTGTTCACCGTGTAGACGTTCCGTGCGTTCTTCTGGAAGAAGCCGTCCTTGTTGTACACGCTGACCGACCAGAACCCGTCCACCGGCACGTCCTTGACCGTCAGCCGGTACACCGTCTTGCCGTCGTTCTGCTTCGGCTCGCCGCCCACGTAGAAGGCGGTGCTCTGCGGATTGCCGCCCCAGCCGGCGGCCGTGCCGATCAGGTGCTGGACCGGGTCGACCTCCCCCTTGCGCCCGAACATCCGCGCCGAGTCGATCCCGCCGTTGGCGGACGCCACCGCCAGCAGCGCCTCGCGGACCTTCTTCAGCGACGCCTGGTCCCAGTCCGGCACCTCGAACTTGCCCGCCGCCTTCTGCTCGACCTTGATCGCGTCCTGGAGGGCGTGGACCGCCTTCACGTCCGCCGCGTCGTTGGGGTTCACGAACGTCCGAATCGCCAGGCAGACGTACCGCGTGCCGATCTTCTCTTTCGTGAGTGTGTGCGTTCCCGGTGCGTAGAACACGTCGGGCGCGTAGTGATCCTCGTCGATGACCTGCACCGCCATAAACCGCTTGCCGGCGTCCGGGAGCGTGACCGTCACCGGCCCGGCGTCGAGGTCGAACACCCCGAACGAGTACAGAGTGTCGCGGTTCAGCCGGATCACCGTCTGGCGGTCGATCTCGGCGACTTCGCGCTCGTGGTGGAACTTCCCGAAGCCGCCTTCCTTCAGGAACCGGGCGAAGTACGTGTCGGATTCGGCGCGGCGGAAGTTATCCACCGTCACCCGCACGGATTTCGCGTCGTCCGCGGACGCCGCCGCCAGCCAGCCCGCGGCGGTGAGAAGTGCCGTGGCAATCGGAATCGTCACTACTCGCATGGTGTCGTCCCTCGCTACGCTCCACCTTCGGAGCAAACCATCGGTTCCCGCCGCTGAACGACCAAGCTCAGCGGCGGCGGGGGCCGAGTGAGCTATGAACCCCAGAACGGCTACATGCCCCCGCCGTCTGCTGCAGCGCCGGGTTCGGCGTGACCGCCTCCCCGCCGTCCAGCTGCGACCCACTCCAAGACACCCAGCCCACCCACGAACAAGCCCTCACCGACCATCGACCCCACCCCGAACACACTTCCCTCACCGGACCAGACTACCGCCAGCACCGCGCAGATGACCGCCCAGATGACGTTGGCCACCGCCACCACCCGGAGGAGCGGAACTCGGTCCCCCCGGCTGAGCATGGCGAGCGTGAAGGAGAAGCAAGCGTAGGCGAGGTTGGCGAGGCCCATCACCAGCAGGAGGTCAGCCGGCAGCGAGTATAGCTCGGCAAGCCAGCCGCGGAGGGACAGAACCAAGACGCCGACGACGGCTCCGGCGATCCAGTCCACCCAGATGAGTACACCCGCTCGGATGAGTTTGCCCTCTGCCGCCGAACGACCCAACTCACCTGCACCGGCCACTCAGGTGGCTACACGTCTCAGAACGCCTACCTGCCGCCGGGTCAGGTGCAGCGCCTGGTTCGGCCCCGCCGGTCACCAGACGCCCCGGGGCAGCCGTGCCCGCAACCCCGTGGTCGGGTAGGACGTGCCGCCGCGCCGCCTGCGACGCCGGCTACTGCCCCTTGTGTTCGGTCGCCTTCTGCAAGGCCCGCCGGACGAACCCGACGACGGTCCCGCCGGTGAACATGCCCAGGAAGTAGACGGCGACGAAAAACCAGGACAAGGGCGCGGTGAGACTCCGTCCGAAGAAGTCAACGGACGTCGGTTCGTTGTTCAGAAAGGCGAAGACGACGAAGCTCGCGAGGATGGCGAGGAGAAGGGCCAGGTAAACCCATCGCATAAAGCACCTCCGGTGAGGTAGAAGGAAGTAGGGGAGGTTTCGACGCCCGATCAGCATCGCTTCGTCGGATCTCGCGGCCGATCCGCCAGAACACCCACCATCTCCTCCGCCGAACGATCGCGTTCAGTAGCGGCGAGGACCGAGTGAGCTTTGAACTCCAGAAAGGCTACATGCCCCACCGTCAGGTGCAGCTTCTGGTTCGGCGTCTGGATGACCTCAGGCGAAGGAGAGGCTGAACCGCGCCCCAGCCAGCCTAGCGACCTCCAAGTCTCGCGCCAACTGCTGCAAAGACCAAACGACCTGATCCACCCCCTCTTGCCTGCTACTCTCCGGCCAGCTCTCCGCCCAACACCCCTCTGCCCTGAGCGCACCGACAAGGGTGGGCACTGCCTCCAGCCCCTCGGACGGATCGAACCACAGCGCGGGCATGTCGTCCGGATCGACCTCGTCCCAGTCGATGTCGTCGAGTTCGACGACGAACCGGCTGAACGGAGGCAACCCCTTGGTTGCCGCGATCTCGTCGAGTAGCGGCAGAAAGGCGGCAACGCTTTTGCCGCCGTCCGTCTCGGTCCTGAACGTATCCGCGTCGGGCAAGTCGCGGTCGAAGATGGTCACCAAGCCCACGCCCATCGGTGCGCCTCCGCCGCCGAACGACCGGGCTTAGCAGCGGCGGGGGCCTGGTGAAGCTACGGGTCTGGGAAAGCCTACCTGCCCCCGCCGTCTGCCGCGGCGCCTGGTTCGGCGTGCCTTTGCTTCCCGCGGCCGCCCCCGCGGTCGAACCTACTCCTTGCCCTTGCCGTCGCACACCTTCGCCGGCGGCGGGAGCCGGTCTCGCAGTTGCCGCAGTTCGGACGACTGGCCGTCGATGGCCTTCTTCAGGTCGCCAACCTCGGTTCGCAGGTCCCGCACCTCCCGCTCCAGGTCGCCGGTGCCCCGGCCGCTGAAGACGGCGACGATGATGGCGATGAGTACCAGCGTGCCGCAGCCCAAGCTCGCCGGCTGGGCCGCCGGCCGCGTGCTGACGGCCTGGCACTTCGGACACGTCCCGGAGAAGAGATCCCGTTGCCAGACCGAGACGGGCTGGCCGCACTTGGAGCAGGTCGCCAAGCTTCACCTCCCAACGCCGAACGGCGAGCGAGCCGGTCGGCCCGTTCCCCGGGGGCGAAGTTCCGCGCGCCCGGTGCGGCGAGTCGTTCGGCCGCGTGCGCCACGGCTGGCTGTCACCTCTTGCGTTCGTTGCGCTCGGGTGCAGCGACTGGTTAGGCGACGGGCGACCGGTCCCGCGGTGCCGATCCGGTCGCCACACCCGCCGACGGTGCCTGCGGCTCGGCCAGCCGCCGGAGCTGGTCGCCGTAGATCCGGCTGATCGCGGCCGCCATCACGCCGGTCGACCAGCCGAACATCAGGATCCCGGTCGCGGCCTCGAGCGGCCCGAGCAGCCGCCGGTCGGGCGGCAGCACCACGTCCCCGTAGCCGACCGTCGTGTAGCTCGTCAGGGAGAAGTAGAGCGCCGTCTCCCCGTCGGGCATTGAGCCGGCCAGCCAGTAGAGCGCCGCCCACGCCGCCGCCTCCACCAAGTGGAGCATCAACAGGCTACCGACCACCCGTACCGTCAGCACGCCGGAGGCGATCCCGCCCCGGGGACAGCCGGCCCGTCGCAGGGCGGCCGCCATGCGGCCGATCACTACCAGCGTGCCGACGCCGTGGACGACGACCGACACGCCGATCAGGACGAACCCCAGGGCCAGATGGACGAGCATGTCCGATCTCTCACTCAAGCGGGCCCCGCTGCCCTGGTCCATTTCCGCCGCCGGCCTTAGCCGCCGAACGACCCAGCTCAGCAGCCGCGGGGGCCGAGTGAGCTATACGGCACGAAAAGCCGACC
>DATLIF010000438.1:0-3058 GCA_035539575.1 Fimbriiglobus sp.
ACCGACTGCCTTCGAGGATGGCACCACGGCCCCGCAACGCCATGGAGCGGATTCGCTCGTAGGAGAGCGTCAACTCGTACAGCGTCCCATCTGCTGGGTCGACGGCTTGAACGGCTAATTCTTCGCGACGGCTCCGATCCCTGCCCATGGGCCACCTAAGCAGAAGAGCGCAGTGTAGCGCAAGACCGGCCGGTGGAGTAATCCATTCTACGCAATGGCGGAAGTCGGGCAATCGGCATAGGCGATGTGGATGGCCCAGTCGTCTGGCGAGTCGTGCGAGCCCAGTATGCGAACGCGGTGGAGCGGGGCAGGCGAGGAAGTGTTGCACAAGGTAGAATGGGGGTGAGGTGCTGCATGGGTTGGGAGAAGCGCGGGGGCGCGTCGTACTACTACACGGCCCAGCGGGCCGGCGGTCGCGTCGCGAAACTGTACGTCGGATCCGGCCCCGTGGCCGAATACGCCGCCCTCCTCGAAGCCGAGAACCGGGCCGAGCGCCGGCACGCCGCCGAGGCCGCCAGGCGGGAGCGGGACGAGTTGGCCGCGCTGGACACGGCGCTCGCACCCCTCGACGAACTGGCGGACGCCCTCACCGCCGCGGCCTTGGTCGCCGCGGGTTACCACCGGCACCACCGGGGACCCTGGAGGAAGCGCCGTGCCTGAGCCGACCGACGCGAACACGCCGGCGGCCGCGAAGAAGCCGGTCAAGTGGGACCGGCCGGCGGCCGAGATCAACGCCCTCGTGCGGAAGGCCGAGAAGGGCGACGCGGCCGCACTTGCCGAGGTGCGCGGGTGGCTGGACACGCCCGGCGTCGCCGACGCCCTGTCCGGAAACCCGGCCAGCGAGGCGCTGCGGGTGCTGCTGGGCAGGCACACGTCGAACCCGGTGATCCGCGAGGCCACGGAGCGGAAGCTGGACCAACTGCGGGCCGAACTGCTGGGTCCGTCCCCAACGCCGCTCGAGCGCCTGCTGGTCGAGCGGGTCGTGGCGACCTGGCTGTACCTCCACCACGTCGAGATGGCGTTCGCGGGCAAGGAGACGTACACCCTCACCCAGGGGGCGTACTACCAGGCGGCCATCTCCGCGGCGCAGAAGCGGCACCTCGCCGCGATCAAGGGGCTGTCGGAGGTGCGCCGGCTCGCCCTCCCCGCTCTCCAGGTGAACATCGCCAGGAAGCAGGTCAACGTCACCGCCGGCACAGTCGCAGTTGCCTCTCCCGCCTCTTGAACACCTGGCTGCGGAGCCAGTCGGGGCCGAGCCGCTCCGCGATCGTGCAAACCACCTCCGGGGTTTCGGAAACGACGGGTCGGGCACTCATGAGTCAGGACGGAAGCGAAACCCCGGATCCGTTACCCAAGACGCTGCCCGGAGTGGTCTGCGCCCAGCGGGTCCGCTGCGGCAAGCCCGCCTGCCGCTGCGCCCGCGGACCGGGCCACCTCGCGTACTACCGCTTCTGGCGCGAGGGCGGCCGACTGCGCAAGGCCCACGTCCGACGGGCCGACCTGGAATCGGTCCGGGCCGCGGGCGCAGCGGCAGGCGGGCTTGCCGCAGCGCACCCGCTGGGCGCAGACCACGCCGGGCAGCGTCTTGGGTAACGGTTCGGGGTTTTCGGTTGTGACCGGGCTCAAGGCCGTACTTACTCCGTCTCGCTCGCGGGTTCTGCGGCGAAGCGCTCACCCCTGTACGCCATGACGCGGCGTGTGTCGGTCTGCCGCCTCAACCCCAGTGTAACCGATCCCCACCCGGTCTGGGTCGCGGTCCGTGTCGGGGTGAGGTCGGGCTTCACCTGTTGAGATGGCGACTTGGGCGCGGATACCTGACCGCGCCCCTCACGTTCCGGCCGCTCCGACGAGGCACCCGGCGTCCAGTCAATACACTAAGCGGGCAACGACCGAGACGACCGAGGACTCGAGATTTGAACGACATCGCCGCAGACAGGGCCACATTCCTCGCCGCCGTCGAGAGCTACGCCTCCGGCCAGGCGTCCCGGTTCGCCCCGGCGCTCGACGAGCTGGTCCGCTGGAGCGAGGAAAACGGCCTGGAGTACCGCCCGCCGACAGGATCCCAAAGCCTGATGCGGTACGCAACGGGCGGCCGCGTGTTCTGGTCCGCCGTCGCGCGGGCCGGGGACGGGGCCAAACTGACCGTCCTCAACGACCCGACCTTCCCGGAGTCGCTGCGGGATGCCGCCCGGACCGAGTTAGCCCTGCTGGACCGGAAGGCGGAGAAGGACGGCGGGGTGCCGGAGGTGGCCCTGACCATGCTGATCTGGGAGCCGCACCGGAAGCGGGTGCTGGGCATGATGGCGCGGCTGCTCGCCGGGATCGTGGCCACGGCGGACGAGACGAGTCCTGACCATCCCGACAACTAGATCACTCCCCGGAGGTGTTCGGTGGCGAAGAAGACGAGGACGGAGGGCGTCCTGGCTCGGGAAACCCGAATGCAGGCCGAGGCCGACGCGCTCTCGGCGACCAAGAAAGCGGTGGAGCAGGCGGCGGAGGCGGAGAAGGGGGCCGCTCAGAAGCGCGCCACCACACCGGTCGCGCGAGCGGCGAGGCCGAAGAAGGCGAAGAAGGCCCGCTTCGTCCGGGGGAAGCAGGAGAGGCGGACGCCGGTGAAAGCCGCCGAGTTGCCGGCCAGGAGTGTCACGGCTGCCGGCAAGATGATGTCGAAGAACATCAAGGCGAAGCCGAAGGAAGAGTCGGCAGCCGGGCCGCAAGACAGGGGCGGCAACAAGCGGTAGCGCGCGCTAGATGACACGCGCGTATCGGCCAGCCACCTGTAGACCGCCGCCCGGTGGACGCCCGCCATCTGGTCCAACTCCGCGCCCAACGCCTCGACGGTCCCACGCCAGCCCTCGGGGGGCAGCCCGGCGAGCCAGACTTGCACGACTTGGATGAACCGCTCCCGGAGGATTGTCATGCACCGGGCGTGATACGCCGAACCCATGACCGCCTCCCGTGGTGTGACTCCAGTGTGTCAGTGTCCGATTGCCGCTGTTCCCTGCGCCGTGTTGACCCCCCTCCCCCTTCTCGGAGGACCCGATGGGGGGCACAGGTT
>DATLIF010000439.1:0-4031 GCA_035539575.1 Fimbriiglobus sp.
GGAGCGGGTTACAGACCCTTCTGAGCGGGGGGCGTAAGCCCCCTGAGCGCTCGAGAGCACTCAGGGGGCTTACGCCCCCCGCTCAGAAGGGTCTGTGACCGGTCAGCGGACCGCCCCGCCGTTGACGCGGATCGTCTGGCCGGTGATGAACGCCGCCGCAGGCGACGCCAGCCAGCACGCCGCAGCGGCCACGTCTTCCGGCAGCCCCCACACGCCCAGCGGCGTCTCCCGGCGGACGCGGTCCTGCCAGTCCGCGGACGCCGTCTCGCCCCAGGCGGTGCGGACCCAGCCCGGCGCGAGGCAATTCACCCGCACCTCCGGTGCCAGGCTCAGCGCCAGGCTGCGGGTGAAGCACATTACGGCGCCCTTCACGGCGGCAAAGAGTTGGCCGCTGTCGCCTTCCATGCCCGTCTCGGCCTGATCCCAGCCGACCGTCAGGATGACACCGCGGCCGCGGGCCTTCATCTTCGCCCCAATGGCGCGGGAGAGTTGCATCGTGGACTTCAGGTCCACGGCGATGAGTTCGTCGAGCTTCCGCTCGAAAGACCACTTCCCGGCCGCGCCGGTGAGGGTGTCCGCGCCCGCGTTCAGCACCAGCACGTCCAGCCCGTCGCCCCAGGCTTCTGCCGTGAGGCGGTCGCACGCGGCCGGGTCGCTCAGGTCGGCGGCGACGTGACGCCCCGGCGCCGGCCGCCGGCCGTGGGTGACGACCTCGGCCCCCCGGGCGCGGAATGCGTCGGCGATAGCTAGCCCGATGCCGCTGGTCGAGCCGGTGACGAGGGCCGTCAGGCCCGACAACTCGCCCGGGGCGGTGGGCGGAGCCTGCCACGAGCGAACCGCCGACCGTTCCTCCAGCGACACACCCGCCAGCAGTTCCCGCACGGTCTTTCCGCTCGTCGAGTGTCTGGCATCCCCCGCGATCTCGGCCAGCGGCACCAGCACGAACGCCCGATGGTGCATCCGCGGGTGCGGCACGCTCAGCGTGGGCGTGTCGATGACTCGATCGCCGTACAGCAGCAGGTCCAGGTCGAGCGTCCGCGGGCCGTCCTTCACGGTGCGGACGCGGCCGAACTGGTTCTCGATGCGCTGGAGCAGGGCGAGGAGGGATTCGGGAGACAGGTCCGTTTCGACAGTAGCGGCAGCGTTGAGGAACTTGCCCTGGCCGGCGGGACCGCCGACCGGGTCCGTCTCGTGCCACCCGGAGACGGCCAGCACCCGCAGCCCTGGCTCGGCCCGCAGCCGGCGGACGGCGGCCTCCAGGGTCGCGGCGCGGTCTCCGAGGTTGCTTCCCAGCGCGATGTAAGCGACGACCATGACCCGGCGGGGAAAAGGAAGAGGAAGGCCGGCCACGGGCCGGCCTTCCTCCTTTGTAGGCTCACCGCCACGCGGCGGGCTACTTCTTGGCGGCGCTCTTGGTCTCGGCGGCCGGGGCCGCGGCGGCGCCGGCTTCGCCGGCCGCCTCTTCCTTCTTGGCTTTCTTCTTGAGAACGACCTTCTGGACGCGGGTCTTCGGCAGCCCGAACGGGCTCTGCCCGTCGGCGAACTTGCCGTCCTCCAGCATCTTCAGGATCCGCTCGGACCGCTTCAGCACGCACCGTGCCTTGGTCAGCCCGCCCTTGCGCCTCAGGCTCTTGTCGATGGACATGATCGCTATCGGGTATGGGGTGTCGGGTATCGGGTGTCGGCAACACCGGCGGGAATCCCGCGGGCGTGAAAGGTGATATTATTAGCATCATCCCGAGCCGGCAACGCCACTACCAACCATACCCGAACCCCGATACCCCATACCTGATCCATGAAAGTCACCCTCGACTACGGCAAGACCGGGCTGGACGTGACCCTCCCCGCCGACCGGTTGCTCGCCCCGCCACTGACCATCAGCGACGCCGTGCCGCTGGCTGACCCGCAGGCCGCGCTCGACGCAGCGCTGGCCAGCCCGACCGGCACGAGGCCGCTCGCGGAGCTGGCACAGGGCAAGAAGACCGCGTGCGTGGTGGTCTGCGACATCACCCGGCCGGTGCCGAACAAGCTCATCCTGCCGCCGGTGCTGCGTACCATCGAGGCCGCCGGTGTGCCGCGGGACGGCATCACGGTCCTGGTCGCCACCGGCCTGCACCGGCCCAACGAGGGGGACGAGTTGGTCGAACTGGTCGGCGAACACGTCGCGACGAACTACCGCTGCGTGAACCACCACGGCAAGGCGAAGGAGGAGCACGACTACCTCGGCACCACCGACAACGGCGTACCGATCTGGATCGACAACCGCTACACGCGGGCCGAACTCAAGATCACGACCGGCCTGATCGAGCCGCACCTGATGGCCGGGTACAGCGGCGGGCGGAAGCTGATCTGCCCCGGCATCGCCGGGCTGGAGACGGTGAAGGTGTGGCACGGCCCGCGGTTCCTGGAGCACCCGCGGGCGGACGCCGGCATCGTCGAGGGCAACCCGGTTCACGCGGAGAACACGAAGATCGCGCTTCAGGTCGGGTGCGACTTCATCGTGAACGTGTGCATCGACGGCAAGCGCCGGGTGACGTGGCTCGGGGCCGGGGACATGATCCGGGCCTGGGAAAAGGGCGTGGCCTTCTGCCGCGAGGTCGTGAAGGCGGGCGTGCCGCGGCCGGCGGACGTGGTGGTGACGAGCTGCGCCGGCTACCCGCTGGACACGACCTGGTATCAGGCGGTGAAGGGGCTGACCGGCGCCTTACCCATCGTCCGGCGAGGCGGCACGATCGTCCTGGCCGCGAGCCTGACCGAGGGGCTGGGCAGCCCCGAGTTCCAGGCACACCTGGCCGACTACGAGGCGCGCGGGCGCTATGACAAGACGTCCGAATCCGCAACGTGCGAGATGGACGAGTGGCAATTGGTGATGGCGAAGAAGGTGCTGGCACACTGCCGGGTGAAGGTGGTGAGTCACGGCCTACCGGCGGCGGAGTTGCGGCGGTGCCGCGTCGAGCCGGCCGAGTCGGTCGAGCGCGCGGTGGCCGACTCCCTGGCCGAGTACGGCCCCGAGGCGAAGCTGGCGGTCATCCCGAAGGGACCATACGTGCTGCCGTACATCGTCGGGGCGTGAGCGGCCCGGCTCTCAGCCCCGGAGTGCGACCGGGGCGTGTCTAGTTTTGTCTACAGGCGATCAGTCGGGCGGGGTCAGGCGCTCACCTTTTCTGGACAGGCGATCAACGGGGGTGTGCTGATCGCCTGATCGCCTGATCGCCTGACCCGGCTACCAATCCTGTGATGCCACCTCGCCGCCGTTGCGGCTGCCCAGCGCCGCCCAGGTGGTCGGGTTGATGCTGCTGTTGAACATCCGCACCGAGCCGTCGCACAGCAGCATGTTCGCCCCCTGCGCGTGCCGGCTGGAGAAGTCGTCCACGTGGCCGCCGGGGTGGTTCGGCCCGTGCGACTCCGGCGGGAACCCGGTGTGGCCGAGGATCAACGCCGGCCCCATCGACTCGTGCTCGTGTTCGTGCCCCGCCGCCGCGCTCCGCTCGTGGACGTGGGCGCCCGTGACCGACCCGGTCCAGGTGCCCCACACCCGCGACCCGCTCCGCTCCCCGGCCGCCAGGGTCTGGCTCGTCCCGTCGGAGATCGACTCCACCCGGATACGGCTATTACGGTAATACACCCCGTCGCCGCGGGCCGGCGTCTCGGACGCCTCGCCGCGGCCGAACATCGCGGCGTAGTTGGAGAACGCCACCCGGGCGACGACCGCCTCGTTGTCCCCCTCCACATCGAACACGTCGCCCGGCGGCACCGGGCTGTCGGACGGGCAGCGGAAGACGGCCAGCACCTGCACGCGAGCGGCCGCGTTGACCGGCGACTCGATCGGCTGCGTCAGGTCGATGGTCCGGTACAGGTTGTCCTGCTCCAGGTACGGCAGCAGGTACGTTGCCCACCCCCAGCCGGGGCCGGTGTCGGCCTCGGCCCCCGCCCCGGCCGGCAGCGACACCGGCCCGGTGGTGTACCCCGGCGGGAAGTGCCCGTACGCCGAGTGGTAGTTGTGCATCGCCAGGCCGATCTGCTTGAGGTTG
>DATLIF010000440.1:0-1628 GCA_035539575.1 Fimbriiglobus sp.
GCTCTCCCACCGCGGCTCTGGTAAGGTGGGAAAGACCTTCGTCGCACCCCCAACCCGACGGCTCCGGGCATGTCCCTCTCTCTCGACGCCACCGGAATCGGCCAGCTCGCGGTGAAGCTCAACCTGGCGACCGACGCGCAGGTCCGCGAACTGCTCATGGAACTCGACGACCCGGCCGGCCCGGCCGAGGAGCTGGTCCGCGTCATGGAGCGGAAGGGGATTCTCACCCCGTGGCAGGGCGGCAAGCTCCGCAAGGGCGACCTCGACGGGTACTTCCTCGGCGGCTACCGCATCCTCTACAAGATCGCGTCCGGCAGCTTCGGCCGGGTGTACCGCGGCGACGACCCGCGCACCGGGCAGGTCGTCGCGGTGAAGGTGCTCCGCAACAAGTGGACGATGGACAAGCAGAAGGTGGACCTGTTCGTCCGCGAAGGCAAGCTCGGGATGACGCTCCGCCACCAGAACGTGGTGAGCATGCTCGCCGTCGGCCAGGACTCCAAGACCGGCCAGTACTACCTCGTCATGGAGTTCGTGGAGGGCGGCAACCTCCGCGACCTCATCTCGGTCCGCAAGAAGATCGGCGTGGACGAGTCGCTGCGGATCATGGAGGAGTGCGCCGGCGGCCTCGCCGGCGCGTTCGCCAAGGGGCTGACGCACCGCGACATCAAGCCGACCAACATCCTCATCGCGGCCCACGGGGTCGCCAAGCTGGTGGACTTCGGGCTGGCCGAGATCACCACCATGGGCGGGTCGGTCCAGCTCCAGAAGCAGACGGACAAGGACGACGACGTGGCCGTGGACCGCACGGTGGACTACGCCGGGCTGGAGAAGGCGACGGGGATGAAGCCGGGCGACGTGCGGAGCGACATCTACTTCCTCGGCACCGTTTTGTACGAGATGGTGACGGGCGAGCCGCTGATGCCGGTGACGAAGGACAAGCAGGCCCGGATGGCGGCCCGCCGGTACCAGCAGGTCGAGGACGCGCTCGCCAGCGGCGGCCCGGCGCACGGCATCCCGCCGGAGCTGCAGAAGGTCATCGCCAGGATGGTCGCCTACGACCCGAGCCGCCGCTACCAGACGCCGATCGAGCTGGTGGCGGCGATCCAGGAGTGCCGGGCGAAGCTCGGCGGCGGGGCCGTGCTGTCGGTCCGGTCGCGCACCGCGGAGGGGCCCCACACGCTTTTCGTGGTCGAGGGGAACGCCAAGCTCCAGGACGCGTTCCGCGAGAAGTTCAAGGCCCACGGCTACCGGGTGCTCATGTCGATCGACCCGGGGCAGCCGCTGCGGCGGTTCCAGCAGCAGCCGTACCACGCCCTCATCGTGGACGCCGGGACCGTCGGCGAGGACGGCGTGGAGGCGTACAGCCTGGTGCTGAAGGAGGCCGACACGGTGGGCGTGGACGTGGGGGCGGTCCTGATCCTGAACGAGGACCAGGCGAACCTCCAGCACCGCGCCCGGAAGCACAAGAACGGCGTGATCCTGATCCGCCCGGTGACGATGAAGCAGCTGCTGGAGAAGGTGTACGAGCTGGCCCCGCCGCCCGCCGCCGCGAACGCCGCCGAAGCCGGCTGACCCGCCCGAGACCCACCCCCGATGCTCGCCCCGGCCGGCGTGCGGATTTCCCCCGC